>CAZNWS010000009.1:0-15434 GCA_964576495.1 uncultured Hydrogenophaga sp.
CGCCCAAGATGGGTCGGGCCAAATGGAAATGCAACTGCTCATCCCCTTCAAAGCGCTCGCGGATGCTGGCCCTGAAGGCCGGGTCGCTGTGCAAGCGGGCCACCTCGTACTCGTCCTTGTAGGCCATGAGCTTGAAGAGGTTGTGTGCCACGGCCTGCGTCAAGCGGGTTTGACCCAGTGCCGCTTCGGCTTGTTCGATGCGCCGCACGGCCTGTGCGTAGCGCTCGGCGTAAGCCGCGTTTTGGTATTGGGTGAGGAAGGCCACACGGCGTTGGATGGTCTCGGCCAAGCCCGTGGGCTTGTGCCACACCACCGGCTGGGCGCGGCCGCCCCTCAAGTGCTGTTCAAAAGCGACCGGGTCGTGGGCGGCCCAGCGCCCCCAGGCAAAGGCCTGCTGGTTGTTCTCCACGGCCACTGCGTTGAGCACCATGGCTTGCATCAAGGCCTCGCGCCCCACGGGCAGCCAGCCTTTTTGCCAGGCGTAACCCAAGAGCATGGGGTTGGCGTACAAGCTGTCGCCCATCAAAGAGGTGGCGCTGCGCTCGGCATCGAACACGCCCACGGCGTCATCGCCCAAGTGCGCCAACAAACGCGCCACGCAAGCCTGCGAGGGGTTTTGCCAATCGGGTTGGCGCACGAAGGCCGCGGTGGGGGTCGCGTGGCTGTTGAGGGCCATGCGGGTGCGACCGGGTCGCAAGCGCTGCCAGGTGTCGGCCTGTGCGGCCACCAAGGGGTCGCAGCCGACCACCAAATCGGCCGCGGCCGCCGACACGCGGGTGGTGCGGATGGCCTCGGGCCGCGCGGCCAAAAGCACATGGCTCCAAGTGGCGCCTCCTTTTTGGGCCAAGCCAGCCGCGTCTTGCGTGACCACGCCTTTGCCTTCGAGGTGGGCCGCCACGCCCACGATTTGGCCGATGGTGATCACGCCCGTGCCGCCCACACCGGCCAAGACCATGCCCCAGACCGATTCGCCCAATTCGGGCAAAACGGGTTTGGGCAGGTCCGCGGGTGGACCCAACGGCGCCGTGCTCGCAGCGGGAGTTCGGCGCAGGCGAGCGCCGGTGACCGTCACAAAACTCGGGCAAAACCCTTTGACACACGAAAAATCTTGGTTGCAGGTGTTTTGATTGATGCGGCGTTTGCGACCGAATTCGGTCTCCAAAGGTTCCACCGACAAGCAGTTGGACTGCGTCGAGCAGTCGCCACAACCTTCGCACACCGCGGGGTTGATGACCACGCGCTCATCGGGTGTGACCAGAGTGCCGCGTTTGCGACGGCGGCGTTTTTCGGTGGCACAGGTTTGGTCGTAAATGATGACAGTGGTACCTGGGCGTTCGCGCATCTCGCGCTGGATGGTGTCCATGCGGTCGCGGTGCTCGATGGCGATGCCCTCGGGCAAACCCACCACACCTTGGTATTTGCTGGGGTCATCGGTCACGATGGTGATGAGGCGCGCGCCTTCGGCGCTGAGGCTTTGCGCGATTTGCACCACACTGTGGCCTTCGGGGCGTTCACCGACTGGTTGACCGCCGGTCATGGCCACAGCGTCGTTGTACAAAATTTTGTAGGTGATGTTCACGCCGGCGGCGATGCTTTGGCGGATGGCCAAAATGCCGCTGTGAAAGTAAGTGCCATCGCCCAGATTGGCGAACACATGGTTATCGGTGACAAAGGCTTGTTGCCCCACCCACGGCACACCCTCACCGCCCATTTGGGTGAAGCCCACGGTGTTGCGGTCCATCCAAGTGGCCATGTAGTGGCAGCCGATGCCACCCAAGGCGTGCGAGCCTTCGGGCACTTGGGTGCTGGTGTTGTGTGGGCAGCCCGAGCAAAACCAGGGTTGGCGCAAGGCGTCTTGTTGGGCGCTGGCGTCCAAGGCCACCATGGCGCGCTGCTGCGCATCGAGCACACTCAGGTGCGCGTCCATGCGCGCTTGCACGTCCTCGGGTACACCGAGCTTGCGCAGGCGCTGAGCCACGGCGCGCGCAATGATGGCGGGGTTGAGGTCGGCGTTGGCACGCAGCAAGGTGTGGGCGCTGGGATTGGGCATGGACCACTCCCCGCCGGTGTGGTCACCTTCGACTTCGTCGAATTTGCCCAAAACGTTGGGGCGCACATCGGCACGCCAGTTGTAGAGCTCTTCCTTGAGTTGGTATTCGATGACTTGGCGCTTTTCTTCGATCACCAAAATTTCGCGCAAACCGGTGGCGAATTCGCGGGTGGTCTGCGCCTCCAAAGGCCACACCACCGTCACCTTGTGCAGCCGCAAGCCGATGCGCCGGCAGGTGTCGTCGTCCAAACCCAGATCCAACAGGGCTTGACGCGTGTCGTTGTAGGCCTTGCCACTGGCGATCAGGCCCAAGCGGTCGTTGGGGCCTTCGATGACGTTGTGGTTCAAGCGGTTGGCGCGCACATAGGCCAGTGCGGCGTACCACTTGTGGTCGAACAAACGCGCCTCTTGGTCGAGCGGGTGGTCAGGCCAACGGATGTGCACACCCCCGGGGGGCATATCGAAGTCGGGCAAAGCGATGCGCACGCGCTCCGTGCTCACGTCCACGACCGCACTGGACTCCACGATTTCTTGAATGGTTTTCATGCCCGCCCAAACACCCGAAAAACGGCTCAGGGCGAAGGCGTGAAGCCCCAGATCCAAGATGTCTTGCACCGAAGCCGGGAAAAACACCGGCAGCCCGCAAGCCTTGAAGATGTGGTCACTTTGGTGGGCGGCGGTGGAGCTTTTGGCGACGTGGTCGTCACCAGCCACCGCGATCACACCACCCAACGGGCTGGTGCCGGCCATGTTGGCGTGTTTGAAGACATCGGAGCATCGGTCCACGCCGGGACCTTTGCCGTACCAAATGCCGAACACGCCGTCGTAACGCCGACTGGTGGGTGGCGCAAAACCCAGTTGCTGCGTGCCCCACACTGCGGTGGCGGCAAGCTCTTCGTTCACGCCGGGTTGAAACACCACGTGCTGGGCTTTTAAATGGGCCTGTGCTTTTTGCAGCAGCTGATCGTACGAGCCCAAAGGTGAGCCGCGGTAACCGCTGATAAAACCCGCGGTGTGGTGACCAGCCAGCGCATCGCGCTGGTGCTGCAGCATGGGCAACTTGACCAAGGCTTGCACGCCGCTCATGAAGGCGTGGCCGTGGTCTTGGGTGTATTTGTCGTCGAGTGAGAACGAAGGGGATCGTGCGTTCATGTTGTGGCTCCAGGGTGAAAGCGAGCGCCTTGTGGGCGAACCGTTCGGGTGCGATGGCCGATCGGGCCAACACACCGGTATCAGGGTGAATGCAGTGTATGCGGGCCACGGGCCCGCTTTGACTTTAGGGGCTTGGTGTTTCCCCTGATGGGAGCGTCATCAGCGGGGCCACAGTGCCCAAAGGCGCACTGGCTGCTTGAGCTGTGCGGCCACGGTGTAGGCCGGGTCGTTCCAGCTGCCCCAGCCTGTGAAATAGTCAACCCGCGTCGCCCCCAAAATGGCGCCACCAGTGTCTTGGGCCATCACCAACTTGTTGGCCTGTAGCACTGGGCCTTGGGTCGACAGCCACACGGGTGTGCCGTAGGGGATGCTGCCGCGGTCCACCGCGATGGATCGCCAAGGGGTCAAGGGCACACCCTGTGCACCGCGTGGGCCGTCCATCGCATCGACCGCCGACAGGGGTTCTTCTTGAAAAAACACCACCCGAGGGTTGATGTGTAGCAACTCGTTGAGTCGGTGCGGATTGGCAGCCACCCAAGCTTTGATTCCATCCCAAGACACGTCACGCACCAAACGCTGGTCCAACATCCATCGCCCAATGCTTTGGTATGTCTGTCCGTTGTGGCCAGCAAAAGCCAAGCGCACCGTGCGCTGTGAGCCGTCGGACTCGGTGACCACAAAACGCCCAGAGCCTTGAATTTGCACGATCAAAGCATCGATCGGGTCTTGTAGCCACAACAAAGCTCGTCCTTGCAAGCTGCGCTGGGCTTGAGGGTCGGTATCAAACTGTGCTCGTGTGGGACCCAGTTCGCCAGCACGCCAACCCACAGGCGTGCGGTAGAGGGCCGTTCGGTGCGTCTCAGTGGGCCAGCGGCTGGCCTGCATCATGGGCTCGTAATAACCCGTCATCAACCCTTCGGACAAACGCCCATCGCGCTCGGTGATGCGGTAGGGCACGAAACGCTGCTCCAACCACCGCGCCTTGTCGTCATCGGAGGCGATGGAGAGTTGGCGCACCTCGGCACACAGCACGCCAATGACCGGCGCTGGCTTTTCACAACTGCGCAACCAAGCACCCCACGCTTCATGCAAAGCGTCTTGGCCCCAACCGGGCAACTCAGACCAAGCCGCTGCTTGCCACTGGCTTTTCTCTCGAAGCCAAGATGGCCCAGGTTGACCCGCGTCCAAACCCCCAGCAACGCGGGTGGTATCGGGCTGCGGAGAGCCGCAAGCCACCAGGCTGCCTACAATCAAGGCCACCATCCACCACGACCATTGGCGCGATCCCTGTGCCTGTGTATGGAGCCTCATCGCATGACCTTGTTGTTGCTCGAAGCGCTGGGCGCGCTCTTGATTTTCATTTTCATCGTCTGGTGGACGATGTTTTCGGGTCGCCCCAAAGGCGAGTTGCCGCCCGACGATGGCAAAGAAAGCGACGAATCTCGCACAACACGCGACTGAGGCGCTCGCATCAAGCCACCTCCCGCAACAAGTGGGCCAATTCCACGGCGGATTTGACCTCCAGCTTGTCGAACACACGCGCTCGGTGCACCTCGACCGTGCGCACACTGATGTGCAGTTCATCGGCCACCAATTTGTTGGGCAAGCCCGCGGCGACGCGGTTCATGACATCGCGCTCCCGATCGGTGAGTTGATCCAGTTTGCATTGGACCTGTTGCCGCTGTTGGCGTTGCGCCAGCACTTGGGCCGAATGCTGCAAGGCCTGCTCAATGCGGTCAACCAAGGCGTTGTCCGAGAAAGGCTTTTCGCAAAAATCAAAAGCGCCCCGCTTGACGGCATCCACTGCCGTGGGCACGTCGGCATGCCCCGACAAAAAAATCACTGGCATGGCGGCTTGCCATGGCAAGGTCAGCAGTTGTTCGAACAAGGCCAAGCCACTCATGCCTGGCATGCGCACATCCAACAAAACACAAGCGGGCAGGTCCGGTTCTTGGCGCCAAGCTTGCACCTCTTCCCAAAACTCGTCAGCGCTGCGGTACGACTCACTGAGCAAACGACGGGTGCGCAACAGCCAAGCCAACGCATCGCGCACGCCCGCATCGTCATCGACGATGAAGACTTTGGCGTGGGGGTGCAGGCTGCTCATGGCCGAATCATAGTGGGCTGGCCGCAGGCAATCGGAAGCGGAACACCGTACCCCTTGGCTCAGCGGGGGCGTGCGTCAACTCACCGGCGTGCTGCTCGATCACGGTTCGGCACAAGCTCAGCCCCAGACCCATGCCTTCAGCCTTGGTGGTGAAAAACGGCGTGAACAGCTGCGACTGGGCTTCTTGCGACAAGCCTTGCCCGTGATCCGTCACAGAAAATTCCACCCAACGTCGGGCGCCCGGACTGGCATCGGCCTGCACCGCTGTGACCGACAAGGTCAGCACCCGCCAACCACTGCGGGTGGGCGGGTCACCATGGGGCATGGCTTGCATGCCGTTGCGCGCCAAATTCAGCAAGACCTGCTCGACCATGGTGCGATCGCAGAGCACCTGAGGCACACCGGGCTGCACATCGATCACGACCCGAATGCTCAATTTGCTGGCTTGCAAGGCAATCAAAGGTTGGGCTGACTCCAGCAAATCGGCGGGGGCCACCGATTCACGCACCTGTTCTCGTCGGCGCACAAAATCGGACACGCTTTTGATCACCCGCGCGGCCCGATCGGCCTGCTCCACGATTTGACGCATGGCACTGGGCAAACCATCGGCCCCGCCTTGTGGATCGGCCAGCAAGTTCAGTGAACCGTTGGCATAGCTGGAAATCGCGGCCAGCGGTTGGTTGAGCTCGTGGCTGAGCAAAGACGCCATTTCACCCATCATGGCCAATCGAGCGGTGGCCTGTAAACGCTCTTGCTGAGCGCGGTTGAGTTCTTCGACGCGGCGTTGCTCGCTCAAGTCCAAGACAGCGCTCATCCAACCGGTTTGGGTGCCTTGTGCGTCAATCAAAGGGGCTTCAATGATGAGCACGGGAAAGTGACTGCCGTCGCTGCGCTGAAACATGGACTCAAAGCCCTCGCGCGGCAAGGCTTGCCCCGCCAAACGCACCGCTTGGCGTTCTTGATACACATCGAGCAGCTCGGCTGGCCAATAAGGGGCTGGCAAACCCGAGCCCAACAATTGCTCAGCACTCAGGCCTACCATGTCGCAGAACGCTGGGTTCACATAAGTCAAGCGGCCTTGCATATCGCGCGCACGCAAACCCGTGATCAGCGAGTTTTCCATGGCTTTTCGAAATGCCAAGGCATCGGCCAATTCGCGCTCGGCTCGCCAACGTCGGCGCATGTCGCGGGCCAAGAAGGCCAAGACCACCAACAAAGACAAAGACAAAGCCCCCACGACCGCCGTGAGCACATTTGGGAACAAGCCCAAGGGCCGACGAGGGCTTTGAAGTTGCAACTGCAAGGTATGCCCCGGCAAATCCAAAACCGCCGAAGACACCATCAATTCACGGCCACTGGGGACCGTCGAGTACAAGCTCAAGCGTGTGCCATCGCCTTCGGTGAAAGCCAAACCACGGCCTCTGACCAAAGCGGTTGAAACCCATTCGGACATCATCCCCGACAGGCTGTACGTGGCGACCAAGAAACCTTTGGGCGTGCCCGACTGAGCAATGGGCAAACACATCTCCAGAAGCTCCAAGCCACGGCCACCCGCGATGGGCCAGAAGTAATTGCTCGAATAACTCGGGCCGCTGATGCGCGTGGCCGCATCGCACGCGCGTCGAATATCGGGCAAAGCTTGATCGCGCGGCAAGGTTTGAAAGACGTCGACCAAAAACGGGGTGTTGCTGGGGGCAATCAAACCCATGTCGGCGTCTCGCCACTCCAAGCGCACCAACTCCCGGTGACTTTGCAGCAGGCGCTCGGCGCGTTGCAACCAAACGGCAGGGTTGGGATCGGCGCTGTTCAACAGTTGCAACGTTTGGGTGTTTCGGATGAGCTCGCTGCGGATGTCGTTGGTCAAGGCTTCGACATCGCGCGACAACTCATCTTGTTCTCGAGCCCACTCGTACTCTCGGGCCAAAAACACCAACACCCCCAATAAGCCGGCGATCAAGACCAACAACAACAACCCAGCCAACCACCAACGACGCGGGTAGCGCCAAGCTCGCTGAAAAGCCGAAGGACTGGGCATCACAAACGGCGGTGCTGCAGGGCGGGCAGTTGGGTGCGCACAGCGCGCAATCGGTCTGAATCGATGTCGGCCACCGCCACACCAGGGCCATCGGCGTGCACCGCCAGCACTTCCCCCCAAGGGTCGATCACCATGCTGTGACCCCAGGTGCGGCGGCCGTTTTCGTGTGTGCCACCTTGGGCGCTCGCGATCACATAGGCTTGGTTTTCGATGGCGCGCGCGCGCAACAAGACTTCCCAGTGGGCTTGGCCTGTGGTGTGGGTGAAGGCCGCAGGCACCAACAACACATCGGCAGCCAAAGCCCGGTAGAGCTCGCCAAATCGCAAGTCGTAGCAAATGCTCATGCCCACGCGCCAGGTGTGACCTGTTGGGTCTGGTAAATCCCAGGCGGTGGGCGTGTCGCCTGCGGTGAGCACCGCCGATTCGTCGTAAGACTCGCGTCCATTGTCAAAACGAAACAAGTGGATCTTGTCGTAGCGCGTCACGGCCCGGCCTTGCGGGTCAAAGACGACACTCGCATTGGCCACGTGCAATGGGTCATCGGTGGCCATGGGCAAGGTACCGCCGACCAGCCACACCCCGCATTCGCGCGCCAGGTCAGCCAATGCGGATTGAATGGGGCCATCACCTGGACGTTCGGCCAAAGCCAGTTTGTCGGCATCGTGGTGGCCCATGAAGCAGAAATACTCGGGCAAGACCACCAGGTGAGCACCGGCACTGGCGGCCTGTGTCACCCGTTGACGGGCTTGCGACATGTTGTCGGCCCACTGGGGCCCCGAAACCATCTGAACCGCTGCAACTCTCATGTGACGCTCCTGGTGATCAAGGCGCTTGCCGCGCTGGTGGACTGATTTTGCTCACTTGAGGTTCAGCCCAAGTGCCGGTGACCATCATGTGCTGGGTGACCTTGTGCTTCAAGGGCGTTCGCATCAGCACCTGCGCCAACAAAGTGCTCCAACCCAACGCCGGGTTCACCGCGATCAGCGCCAAGGACGCCGTACCCACATTGATGTCGGGCACGATCAACACGTCCAAATTTTGCTCACGCTTGACCAAATCCACTTGACCTTGGGTGTGCACATTGACCAACAAGCTCTTGAGTCTGAGGTCTTGGGTGGTGGCCATTCCTTGGGCCACGTCGATGCGCCCGCTGAACTCATCAAAAGCAAAACCTTGGACAAACGCATGGCGGAAATCCAGCACAAACAAACGAGGCAAAGCCTGCAAACTCAGCACCCCCAGCAAACGCCCTGCACCGGGATTGATCTTCAAAATCTGACCTTTCTCGAGCTTCACGTCCCACTGACCCGACAAGCTGGGCACATGCGGGGTGATGGGCGAGCCGGCCCAAGCCACTGTCCCGCTGGCTTGACCTTGCCCGCCCGCCAAGTTGCCGGGTTGTCCAACACGGTCCAACAAGGCCCCAGCATCCCGGATGCCGACCTCGAACTGCAAGCCCGTGCTCTTGGCACCCCCAGCCACGCTGGCCCACTGGCCACTGACGTTCAAGGTGGCCTCGGGCAAGGTCATGCGTAAGCGCCTCAAGAACCACG
Organism: uncultured Hydrogenophaga sp.; assembly: GCA_964576495.1. Classification (GTDB taxonomy): domain Bacteria; phylum Pseudomonadota; class Gammaproteobacteria; order Burkholderiales; family Burkholderiaceae_C; genus Hydrogenophaga. The sequence continues at coordinate 8,898 of CAZNWS010000009.1, forward strand.
AGTGCTGATCGCCCTCGCCTTGTTGAGTGGCTTCAATTTCCAAACGGCCCAAATCCATAGGACCGACCTGCAATCGATCGACCACCACATCCAAGGAAGGAATCGATAGGGGTTGCTCGACGACCGATTGCATATCGGCCTTGGCGGTTTCGGCATCAGCTGCCGGCACCCTGAGGTATTTGAGCCTGGCGTGCACATGGGTCTCGTGGTCAGCCGTGGGCCAGCGCAAGCGCAATTCACCTTGGGCCTCTTTGGCGGCGAGCTCGGCACGCCACTCGCCGTCTACGAGCCGTGCCTGCAAATTCAAAGGCCCCCAACGACGCCGACCTGCGCGCAACTCCTCAATGTCCACGCGCACTTGTCTTGGCCAATACGCCGTGTTGGGGACCATGGGGGCCGCTGGGCCCGGCCCCGCTGGCACCGACGGAGTGACTGGCGACAACGCTTTCAGCACCTCTTGCCAAGCATCCACATCGAGCAAAGGTAAGCGAACGCCAGCCACCCAGCCCTGAGCGCTGGCCACCATGGGGGTCTGAGGGGCCTGGCCGAGCCAAGCGTGACCTGAGACCCGCACCGGTTGAGCGTTGAGGTCGCGCCGCCAATCCGCGTCCACCACTTGTTCGGACCCTTTGCCCACTTGCAGCCACCATCGATCGGCCACGGCACGCATGCCGTCGAAACGTTCAACGGTGCTGCGCAAGTGAACCGGCAAAGCCGATGCCGGTGATTTGGTCAAAGGCGCGGGCAGGTCCATGCCCCAACCCAACAAGTCGCTTTGCAAATCGATCTCGGGCCTACCGCCACGAACCCCCAAACGCATGTGCACCTGTGTGCTGCCGCTCATGCGCTGGGCAAGCTGAGACACCTCGCCCAGTTGAACCTGTTGCAAGCCCTTGGCGGTGATCTTTCCGTGCGCCTCAAAAGCCAACTGCGTGGGCTGGCCAGGTGGCACGACCACGGTGCCGCCTTTGAAAGACCAATCACCCCCCAGCACTTGCGCTTGGGTGGGTTGCAGGGTGAAGCCTTTTTCGTCGAAATCGATGCGCCCAACAATCTGTTGGACTTCGGGCAGTTGCGGCATGTAGCGCAAATTCAAACCGTCCATGGCCACATGCCCCTGCAAGCGCAACTGTGGGTCTTCGGCGAATTGCATTTGCAAACCCAAGCCACCCAACACATCCCCTTGTGCTTGGGTGTGGGCCAATGCCCCTGCCGTCATGCGGCTCAAGGGCGAATGGTTCACGTAGTTCAACACCGACTGGGCGGGGCCCTTGAGCCCCAACGTCACCCCCAGCTGGGCGGGACCGCGGGTCAACTGGGTGATGGCCACCTGGCCTTGGCTCACCCGCACATCAGGCGCGTCTTGCACATGGGCTTCGATGGGGCCCACGCGCAAAGAAAATCCATCAAACCGCAAACCCGCATTGGCCTGTTGCAAGCGGGGCCACGGGGGGTCATTCGCATCGTGCAAATAAGGTGGCATGTATGCAAATTCCACGTCACGCAAGTCGGCATCGATCGTGAATTTCGCTTGGGCGCTGGGTCGACCCAGCGGTAAATCCTTGAGATCACCGTCCACACGGATCACCACCTTGGGAGCTTGGCCATCTACAAAACCTTCCCGCACATAACGGCGAACACCTTCAGAAACTTGTACAGGCATATAGCGGTGCACCGTGTTCACCGCCACGTCACGCAATTCGGCATTCAGGTTCAATACGCCCGGAAAACGTTGTGCCCCTGTGGCCCCCACCACCGTGCGCCACTGCGCATTGACCTCCCCATGCCAATCGGGCGTGGCCAAACGCAGCGACTTTGTCGAGGCTTGAACACCGTGCTCATCCATGGCCCAGGCCAACGCCCCTTCGAGTTGATCCACCGGCACTCGGGGCTGCGACAGAATGCCCGCCAAGTTCAACTCACCTCGGTCCATGCGCAACTGAACCTGCCCGCCATCTTGGTGCGCCACAAAATTCACATTCAATCCGCGCAAACTCGGACCCGCTGGAACAGACGGCGAGCCGTGGTCTACCCAACCGAGGCGGCTCAACTGCCCGCCAGCACGGTAGGTGCCTTGCCAGACCGGCTTCGCATCGGGTGTGGGCAAATCCCACTGCCACTGCGCATTGAATTCATCGACCCGGCCCACCACATCCCAACGCGCCAGGATGGGGTTCGCCGAGTCCGGCAGCGGAAACTGTCTGGCCAAAGGCTCCAAAGCCCCCAAATCCACACCGCGGGCTTGCACCTCATCGATGGCTTGTCGCCCATCGGTCGACCGGCGCCGCTCAAAGCGCAACCAATCGCTGCGCCACGGCAAGCCACCCTCGGTGAGCAGGCTCAAACGGTCCAAAGACACCGCCAGTGTTTCGCCCCATTCGGCACGAACCACGCCAGTGATGGCTTTCAAACCATGCACGGTGGCATTGGGTTCGGTTTGCCAACGCAACCAAGGCCAATTCAAATCGAGGGTGGCGGCTTGTGGTCGCCCTTGTTTGAGGGTCACCCAAGCTTGGAGTGCGCCCATGCCATCCCAATGGGTTGCCCAATGTGGTGCTTGTGGCCACAAAGTCAACAAGGACAACCATGGTTGGGTATTGATGGCGGGCACCGAGGCGTGAAGCGTGCCATCCCAATGGGTCCAAGGTGATTGGCTGGGGTCATCGTCGGTGCTTTGCCAATTGGCCTGCAAACGCACGGCTTCACCCCAAGCTGGGGGCGGCTTCAGGTCAAAGCGGGCACTGTGCTCTGTGCCGTGGCGACGAAGAACCGCTTGCACCCCATCGAACACCACGGTGGCTTGACCGTGACGTTCGTTGGTCCAAGCGACACGCCCGTTGCGCACAGCCAATTCGGTTTGATCGAGTAACCACCTTGCGCCCGCCGAATTGTTGTCGCCTTTGGGTGATACGTCCAAACCGGCGACCCACCACCGGTCATCGCTGCTGTGGCGAACATGCACCCAGACACCATCGGCCACCACTTGTTCAAAACCGCGCCGCCACAATGAACCCCAACTCAGGTTGGCTTGTACACGCTCCAATTCAAAAGCGGGTTGACCTTGTGGGTCCTGCCACCGGATGTCCCGGATCACCCAAACCGGTGAACGCCACCAACCGCGACGCTCGGCTTCCAACGCACCAATTTGAACGGGCACCCCCAAGACGGTAGAGGCCAAGGATTGCGCTTCCTCTCGCCACTCGCCAATTCGCGGCACAATCCAGAATTGCAACGCGGCCCAGAACACCAACAACACCATCGCCAACACACCCAAAAGGCTCCAAACGAGGTGGGTAATCAGCGATGAATATGCGGCGATTCGAGACAGCGGGGCTTTGATGACTGACATGGGTTTCCTTGCAACGCCAAATTATGACGCCCCTCTCACCCAGCACAGGCCATTCTCTTCGGATGACGAGCCCATCGGCTGAACACTCGCGCTTTGTGGCCCGGGTTCGCCGACGTTACGCCGACGTCCTGCCGCTGTTGCCCCCTGGAGTGCCGCGCATGCCCCAAATGCAAACGGGTTTGACGGCGCTTCAAGCCACGGGGCTGGACCTGCCCGCAGCCTTGCGCGTCTTGCGCCACTTGGTGCTGGAGCGATTGGCCGTGGTGGACTGCGAGCAAGGCGTTGCCCTGCAAGACGTCACCCACCCCATGACTGAGTTGGCCGAATTGGCCTTGGACCAAGCCTACCAATTGGCGATGGCCGAGCTCACCGAACTGCACGGCACCCCCATGGCGGGTGAACAGCCAGCCCAATGCTGGATCATGGGCATGGGCAAGCTCGGTGCGCGCGAGCTCAATGTCTCCAGCGATATCGACCTGATTTACGTTTACGACCAAGACGGCGAAACCACTGGTAACGCCCAAGGCCGTCAACGCATCACCAACCACGAGTACTTTGGCAAGCTGGTCAAACACATTTACCAAACCGTGGGTGAGAGCACCGAGCACGGTTTGGTGTTTCGGGTTGACTTGGCCTTGCGTCCCAACGGCAACTCCGGCCCTGCCGCGGTTTCACTCCATGCGCTGGAGACCTATTTTGTGGTGCAGGGCCGTGAATGGGAGCGGTTTGCTTGGCTCAAAAGCCGAGTCGTGGCGCCCTTGAGCAGCGTGCGCGACGGCAGCGCCCAAGCCATGCGGGGGGTGGTTTTGCCTTTTGTGTTCCGGCGCTACCTGGACTACAACGTTTTTGAGGCTTTGCGCGATTTGCACAGACAAATTCGCGACCATGCTTCCAAGCGCGCCGCGGGCAACCCGGGGCGGGCCAACGACGTGAAGCTCTCGCGGGGCGGCATCCGCGAAATCGAATTCACGGTGCAACTGCTGCAAGTCGTGCGCGGTGGCCAATTCCCCGAATTGCGCCGCCGCCCGACACTCGACGCTTTGCCGCGTTTGGCCACGGCCAAGCTGATGTCGGCCCAAACCGCCCAGGCCTTGGCCGACGCCTATGTGTTTTTGCGCCAAGTCGAGCATCGCATCCAGTACTTGGATGACCAGCAAACCCACCTCATGCCCACGTCGGATGCCGACCTCTTGTGGGTGGCACAAACCATGGGCTTTGCACAGGTGGGCGCGTTTTTGCAAACCCTGAGCCAGCACCGCGAAACGGTGGCGCAAGAGTTCGATACCCTGCTCGGCGGTGAGTCCAACGGGCCTTGCCCCGGCGGCAACTGTGGTGGCAAAACCGCCAAACATGCGGCACCAGAAGACTTTGCCTTGCTCGTCACGGATTTGCCCCAAGATTTGGGCCAAAAGGTTCTGTCTTGGAGCGCACAAGCCCGCATCGGAGCTTTGCGAGAGGACGCACGCACACGCTTGTTTCGCTTGATTCAACGCACCGGGGCTTGGATCGAAGAAGGTCGTGTGAATGAGACCGGGGCCTTGCGCTGGATCGATTGGGTGGACTCCATGCTGCGACGAGACAGTTACTTGGCCTTGTTGCAAGAGCGCCCCTCGGTGCACGAACGCTTGTTGCGACTCTTGGGCGCGGCCAAATGGCCTGCCCGATACTTACTCAAGCATCCCGGCGTGATCGATGAGCTTGCTGGGCCAGAACTCTTGCAAGACCGTTTCAATGCGGCCCAATTCGAATCCGAATTGGAGGCACGCCGCCGCTCGCTCCAAGGCACGGGTGAGGACGATGACGAAGCCCTGCTCGATTTGCTGCGCCGCGCTCACCACGCCGAAGTTTTCAGTACCTTGGCGCGTGATGTCGAGGGTGTGCTGACCATCGAGCAGGTGGCCGATGACCTGTCTGCATTGGCCGATGCGGTGTTGCGCGTGACCGCCCGCTGGTGCTGGAGCCGCCTGAAAAATCGCCACCGTGAACAACCCCGTTTCGCCATCATCGGCTACGGCAAGTTGGGCGGCAAAGAGTTGGGTTACGGCAGCGATTTGGACATCGTGTTCGTGTTCGACGACGACGATGACAATGCCAGCGAGATCTATTCGGCCTTCGTGCGCAAGCTCATCAACTGGTTGACCGTGAAAACCGGCGAGGGTGACCTGTTTGAAATCGACACCGCGCTGCGACCCAACGGTAATGCGGGCATGTTGGTAAGCAGTTTTCGCTCCTACGCCGACTACCAACAACAACGGGGCAGTAACACCGCTTGGACTTGGGAGCACCAAGCCATGACGCGTGCTCGTTGCGTGCTGGATCACACGGACGATGGCGGTGCTGGCTCACTGGCGCAACGCTTTGAGGCCGTTCGTGAGGCCGTCATCACCGCGGAACGCGACGCCCAAGCTTTGGCTCAAGAAATCCGCGCCATGCGCGACAAGGTGCGACTAGCCCACCCCGTTCGCGGTGGACAATTCGACGTCAAACACAGCGTCGGTGGCATGGTCGACATTGAATTTGTGGTTCAACATTTGGTTTTGTCTCAATCGCGAAACCACCCCAGCTTGCGCCCAAACTTGGGCAATACGACCTTGCTCCGCCACGCCGAAGCCGCGGGCTTGTTGCCACCCGGCGTCGGTTCGGCCGCGGCTGAGGCCTACCGCGCTTTGCGCCATTTGCAACACCACGCTCGCTTGGACGAAACGCACCCCGAAGTGAACCCCGCTACCTTGTCTCAACACATCGCAGCGGTACAAACCCTTTGGCAACAGGTGTTAGGCCCCAACCCCACCACACTGACATGAAACGCCCTGCCCGCAGTTGGTTACTTTTGTGCGCTTTGCATGCCGTCGGCAGCATGCTGGTTTGGTGGGCCGGTCCCGGCGTTTATGAACCTTTGGTTTGGCGCTCCGAGCAAGGCTGGCAGTCGCCATGGACCTGGTGGAGCAGCGCTTGGGTGCACCTCAACACCGCCCACTTGATTGCCAACCAAATCGCCATGGGCATGTTAGCGGGCTTGGCTTGGGTGGTTCGCCCTTCGCTTCGCAGCACTTGGGTGTGGTTGTTCTGTTGGCCGCTTTTACAGGTCAGTCTCTTGATTTGGCCTCAAATTGGTTACGCCGTCGGGCTGACAGGCTTGCTGCATGCCGGTGCGGCCATCTTGGGCGTGGATTTGTTGTTACGCCGCA
>CAZNWS010000010.1:0-14824 GCA_964576495.1 uncultured Hydrogenophaga sp.
CAACGCGCACATTTCAGGCTTTTCGGATTTTCATCAACGCCGAGCTTGAAGAGCTACAACACGCGTTAGAAGGCAGTTTGAACGTGCTCAAACCCGACGGTCAATTGGTGGTGATCAGCTTCCATTCCTTGGAAGACCGCATCGTCAAGCAATTCATGGCGCAGCATTCGCGTGCCGTGTTTGACCGTCGTGCGCCGTTTGCGCAGCCCGTGGCCATGAAGTTGCGGGATGTGCGCCGTGTCATGCCTTCAAGTGAAGAGGTGGCGACCAACCCACGCTCGCGCAGTGCAGTCATGCGGGTAGCGACTCGCACCGAGGTGCTGGCATGACCCGTCTGCACATGGGTTTGATCGTGGCCATTGTGGTGAGCGCCTTCTATTTGGTGCACACCCAATACGAATCGCGCCGTTTGTACAGCGAGGTGGATCGAGCACAAGCACAAAGTCGACGGTTGGCTGCGGAGAACGAGCAGTTACAGGTGCTCAAGCGAGCCCAAGCCACACCAGCTCGGGTTCAGCAATTGGCCAGCCAGCGTCTGGAGATGCGTGCGGTCACGCCAGGCATCACCCAATACGTGAGTGGTTTTGAGTCCAAAGCACAGCCATTGGAGGCGCGTCCATGAGTCGCCATGGCATCAACTTCAGCGATAGTCCGCTCTTGGCGAGCAAAACGCCGGTTTGGCGCAGCAAATTGGTCGTGGGTTGTTTGGCCTTGGGCTTTGCCGGTTTGGCTGCGCGCGCGGCTTACGTGCAGGTGTTGGGTAACGACTTTTTCCAAAATCAAGGACAAGTGCGATTTGCGCGAACCTTGGAATTGCCGGCCAACCGAGGCCGTATTCTGGATCGCAACGGTTTGATTTTGGCATCGAGCGTGGAAGCCAAAAGCATTTGGGCCATCCCTGAAGACGTCAGCAAGAACGATGCGAAATTGAATGAGCTGGCGCGTTTGTTGGAGATGCCGCTGGCCGATTTGCGCAAACGCTTGGCCAACGAGGACAAGACCTTTGTGTGGATCAAGCGCCAAGTCGACGAACCGGTGGCCAAAGCAATTGCCGCCTTGAAAATCCCAGGCATCCACCAGTCGCGGGTGTACAAGCGTCAGTACCCTGAGGGTGAGGCTGCTGCGCACTTGGTGGGCTTCACGAATGTGGAAGACCGCGGTCAAGAGGGTGTGGAGTTGGCGTTTAACCGACAACTTTCCGGTAAGGCGGGTTCGCGTCGCGTGATCAAAGACCGGTTAGGACGTGTGGTTGAAGACGTTCGTGACGTGGTGCCGCCTGTCGATGGTCAAGATTTGCAGCTGTCGATCGACAGCAAGATTCAGTACTTCGCCTATCAAAAATTGCTTGACTCGGTGCGCGCACAAAAAGCCAAAGCCGGAAGCGTGGTGGTGCTCGATGCGCGCACAGGTGAGGTCTTGGCTTTGGCCAACTACCCCAGCTTTAACCCCAATCGACGTGTCAACCTCACGGGTGAGCAATTGCGCAACCGAGCGCTCACCGACAGCTTTGAGCCAGGCTCCACCATGAAGCCCTTTGTCGCGGCATTGGCCATGGACCGCGGTTTGGTCAAGGCCACGACCAGCATCCAGACGGCGCCAGGCCGCTTGACGATTGGTGGCTCGACCATCAACGACGCACACCCTCATGGCGTGTTGACCTTGGCCGAAGTCATTCAAAAATCAAGCAACGTGGGCACGGTGAAGGTGGCCATGCAAATGCATCCACGCGAGATGTGGGAAAGCTATGCCCAAGCGGGTTTTGGTCAGAAGCCCCAGTTGCCCTTCCCGGGTGCGGTGTCTGGCCGTTTGCGCCCCTACAAAACCTGGCGTCCGATTGAACAGGCCACCATGAGCTATGGCTACGGTCTGTCCGCGTCCTTGTTCCAGTTGGCGCAGGCTTATACCGTGTTTGCCAACGATGGCGAATTGTTGCCGGTCACGCTTTTGAAGTCCAACACCCCTGCAGTGGGTGTGCGGGTGTTCAGTTCGGGCAGTGCAACTTCGGTGCGCAACATGTTGCACATGGCGGCAGGCCCTGGTGGTACGGCGCCTCAAGCCCAGACCTCTGGGTACTCGGTCGGCGGCAAGACCGGGACTGCGCGCAAGCAAGTGGGTAAGCACTACGTGGCCAAAAAGTACCGCACCTTTTTTGTGGGGGTGGCCCCGATTGAAGACCCGCGCATCGTGGTGGCGGTGATGATCGATGAACCCAACAACGGTACGTATTACGCCGGACCGGTTGCCGGCCCGGTGTTCAGTGAAACCGTGCAGCAAACCTTGCGCATCATGGGGGTGCAGCCCGATTTGACCGTCAAGCCACAGATTGTGGCGACGGCGGTGGAGGAAACCCTGTGATCCAGCGTTTCGACCACCCCCAAGCCTTGGCCGAGTGGCTACGTGCTCGCGTGGCCGGTGAACTGCGTTGCGACAGTCGGCGTGTGCAAGCCGATGATGGGTTTGTGGCTTGGCCTGGCGGCGTGCACGACGCTCGAAGCTTTGTGCCGCAAGCTTTGGACGATGGTGCTGCGGCCGCGGTGGTAGAAGCTCAGGGCTTGGAATCGTGGGGCCCTTGGGACGATCGTGTGGTTGCTTTGCATGAACTCAAGGCCCACGCTGGCGACGTGGCTGCGGCTTTCTATCAGCACCCCATGCGCGATATGTCGGTCGTGGCCATCACCGGCACCAACGGCAAAACCTCCACGGCGTGGTGGTTGGCTCAGTTGTTGTGCCGATTGGAGCGACCTTGTGCCATCGTGGGCACCCTGGGGTTGGGTACGCCCAACTCTGACATGGGCGAATGGACGTGGGAGCCCACTGGGTTGACCACACCCGACCCTGTGATGCTGCACAGCCAGTCTCGACGTTGGGTGCGCGCCGGTGTTCAGGCCTGTGCCGTTGAGGCCTCGTCGATTGGCTTGGTTGAAGGGCGCCTCAATGGTGCTCATCTGCGCGTGGCGGTGTTCACCAATTTCACCCAAGACCATTTGGATTTTCACGGCGACATGGCGAGCTATTGGGCGGCCAAAGCCTCTTTGTTTGACTGGCCGACTCTGGAGTCGGTGGTCATCCACATCGATGATCCCAAGGGCCCGGTCTTGCAAGCGGCTTGGGCTGATCGTCTTCAAGATGTGTGGACGGTGAGCGCCGATGAACAACGCACCGATGCTGCACGACTGCAAGTTCGAGGGCTCAGCGTCCACGCCGCTGGTCAACGCTTTGACCTGATCGAGCACGACATCCATGGCGCGGAGGTGGGTCGTTGGCGAGTCGATTGCCCCTTGTTGGGCGATTACAACCGCGTGAACCTGTTGTGTGTCTTGGCGTCAGTTCGGGCCTTGGACGTGGACATGGATCGCGCGGTGGCGATGTGTTCAGACCTCACGCCCGTCCCTGGGCGCTTGCAGCCGGTGAGCACGGGTCAATCGGCAGAGCCTTTGGCGTTGGTGGATTACGCCCACACGCCCGATGCGGTCGAACACTTGTTGCGCGTGGCGCGCGACGTGGCCGATCGTCGCGGTGGTGCGCTCTGGGCGGTCTTGGGTTGCGGTGGTGACCGCGATGCCTCTAAACGACCCTTGATGGCTGCGGCCGCTGAGCGCGGTGCCGACCGGGTGGTACTCACCAGTGACAACCCGCGCAGCGAATCGCCGGCGAGTATCTTGGAAGCCATGGCCGCAGGCTTGTTGGCCAAAGGCAAAGCGGTGTTGGAGATCGATCGCGCCCAAGCCATTGGCTTGGCGCTGCAGGCCGCCAATCCCAACGATGTGGTCGTGATCGCTGGTAAAGGTCATGAGGATTATCAAGAGGTGGCCGGTGTGCGCCACCCCTTCAGCGATGCGCGTGTGGCTTTGGCCGCGCTGCAACAGCGTGCTGAGCAGGGGGCACGCTCATGAACATGAACTTGTCGTCCCTGTTGTCCGGATTGAACGGCGCCCGTTGTGTGGGCGATTTGACCGTACCCGTGAGCCGAGTGCACACCGACACCCGAAGCTTGCAAGCGGGCGATTTGTTCGTGGCATTGAAGGGTGAGCGTTTTGATGCCAATGAATTCTTGAGCCAAGCCGCTGCCAATGGCGCGGTGATGGTCATGGGCGAGCGCGACGTGAGCACGGCCGGTGTACCGGGTGTGCAAGTGCCCGACAGCCGTTTGGCCTTGGGCGAACTCGCCACGGCTTGGCGTACCCAATGGCAAGGCCCTTTGATCGCGGTGACGGGCAGCAACGGCAAAACCACCGTGACGCAAATGATCGCCACCATCTTGCGAACCGCTGCGGGTGAGCAAGCCCACGCCACACAAGGTAACCTGAACAACGACATCGGCGTGCCCCTGACGGTGTTGCGCTTGCGCCCAGAGCACCGCTTATCGGTGGTCGAACTGGGCATGAACCACCCCGGTGAAATCGCCTACCTCAGCGCCATCGCTCAGCCCACGGTGGCCTTGGTCAATAACGCGCAGCGCGAACACCAAGAGTTCATGGGCACGGTCGAAGCTGTGGCCCGCGAAAACGGCTCAGTCTTGAGCGCGTTGCCTGTCGATGGTGTGGCCGTGTTCCCGGCCCACGATGCATACACCACACTGTGGCGTGAGCTCAGTGGCTCGCGTCGTGTTTGGTTGTTCGATGACGAACGCTGCGATGCGGATGTGTACGCCCAAGACGTGTGCTGGCAAGGTGCCGAATGGCATTTCACCGTGGTCACACCCATGGGCCAAGTGCCGGTGCGTTTGCGCATCGCAGGCCGCCACAACGTGCGCAATGCATTGGCCGCTGCTGCGTGTGCGTTGGCCGCGGGCGTGTCCTTGGACCATGTGCAGGCCGGCTTGAATGCATTTGAGCCCGTGGGTGGCCGTTCACGAGCATTGAGTTTGACGCTCCCACGCGGCACGGTGACGGTGGTGGACGACACCTACAACGCCAACCCCGATTCGGTGGCGGCCGCCATCCAGGTGCTCGCCGAGTTACCAGAACCCCGTTGCTTGGTTTTGGGGGACATGGGTGAGGTTGGCGAGCAAGGTTTGAATTTCCACTTGGAAGTCTTGCGCCAAGCCCATGTGGCTGGCCTGACCGACGTTCATGTCAGCGGCCAGTGGATGGCCCAAGCCGTGGCCGCGCTCACGCTCAACGACGAAGCCGTGCCGCAACTGTGGCGCGATGTGGACGAACTCGCGGCCCACGTCAAGAGCCACATGGCTCAAGCCCAAGGGCCGCAAAGCGTATTGGTCAAGGGGTCCCGATTCATGCGCATGGAGCGCGTGGTCCAAGCCGTGATGGCCTTGACCACACAAAACACCCACCCGGAGGCGACCCATGTTGCTTAGTTTGGCCATTTGGTTGCAAACCCTCTCGCCCGATTGGGGGTTTTTGCGCGTTTTCCAATACCTCACTTTCCGTGCCGTCATGGCCGCGATGACCGCACTGGTCTTGGGTTTGGTGGCAGGGCCGTATTTCATTCGCCGTTTGGCTGCACTCAAAATCGGTCAGCCGATCCGTGAATACGCTATGCAGACCCACTTGAGCAAAGGGGGCACACCCACCATGGGGGGCGTGTTGATTTTGTTCTCGATCGCGGTCTCTACCTTTTTGTGGTTTGACCTCGCTAACCGATTCGTGTGGATTGTGTTGGTGGTGACCTTGGGTTTTGGTGCCATTGGCTGGGTCGACGATTGGCGCAAGGTGGTGCACAAAGATCCTGAGGGCATGCGCTCACGCGAAAAATTCTTTTGGCAGTCGCTCATCGGTTTGCTGGCAGCGTTCTACCTCTTGTTCAGCATTTCGGGCACCAGCAACCAAGCTGTTTGGGAACTGTTCAGCGCCTGGGTGGCTTCGGGCTTCACGTTGGACTTGCCGCCACAGGCTGGCCTCATGGTGCCTTTCTTTAAAGAGATCTCCTACCCGCTGGGCGTTTTGGGGTTTGTTGTTTTGACCTATTTGGTCATCGTGGGCGCGAGCAATGCGGTCAACCTGACCGACGGCTTGGATGGATTGGCCATCATGCCCGTGGTGATGGTGGGTTCTGCCATGGGTGTGTTCGCATACGTCACGGGCAGCGCGGTGTTTTCACGCTACCTGCTTTTGCCGTTCATCCCAGGTACCGGTGAGGTGCTGATCTTCTGTGCCGCCATGGCCGGCGCGGGTTTGGCATTTTTGTGGTTCAACGCACACCCCGCACAAGTCTTCATGGGCGATGTAGGCGCCTTGGCCTTGGGCGGCGCCTTGGGTACGGTGGCGGTGATCGTGCGGCAAGAAATTGTCTTGGCCATCATGGGCGGCATTTTTGTCGTCGAGGCGCTCTCGGTGATGTTGCAAGTGAGCTGGTTCAAGTACACCAAACGCCGTTTCGGCGAGGGCCGTCGCTTGTTCCACATGGCCCCTTTGCACCACCACTTTGAGAAAAAGGGTTGGAAAGAAACGCAGGTGGTGGTTCGCTTTTGGATCATCACCATGTTCTTGTGTTTGGTCGGCTTGTCCACCTTGAAACTGCGATGAACGATTGGCGCGACAAATCCGTGTTGGTGCTGGGGCTCGGGGCCTCAGGCTTGGCCATGGCCCGCTGGTGCGTGCGTCATGGTGCCGCCGTGACGGTGGCCGATACGCGCCCGCAGCCGCCACAACTCGCTGCATTGCAAACCCAATGCCCAGGCGTGGCTTTTATCGGTGGGGTGTTCGATGCCCGTTTGACCGCGGGTACAACGTGGACCCATGTGTTGCGAAGCCCTGGCTTGGCACCTCAGGATTGGGCGGTGGTGCGCGAATGGGCGGAGCAAAACCAAGTGCCGGTTTGGGGTGAGCTCGATGTGTTTGCCCAAGCCTTGTCCGATTTGTCGCAACGCGACCCTTGGCCGTATCGTCCTCAGGTTTTGGCCATCACCGGCACCAATGGCAAAACCACGGTCACCTCGCTCACGGCACACCTGTTGTCACAAACCGGTGCTCATGTGGCTGTGGCAGGCAACATTGGCCCGAATTTGTTGGATGTGCTGGGTCAAGCCTTGGATCGCGAGGCTGCGGCAGTGGCAGAGGAGCTCCAAGCCGATGTCGAAGCCGACAGGGCGATGGACGTTGCACCCGACACACCGTCCGAACAGCCCTTCGATGAGGCCGACGACACCGACACCGAAGACGAACCCATCACCGATGTTTTGGCGAGTTTAGAAGCCGAGGCTTTGCCGATCACGCCACCCGCCGTCTTGCCGCCAGCACCACCGCACCTGCCTTCGGTGTGGGTGTTGGAGTTGTCCAGTTTTCAGCTCGATGGTGTCGATCCGGTTTGGCGAGGTGTGCCCACCGCGGCCACTGTCCTCAACTTGAGCGAAGATCATTTGGACTGGCACGGCAGCATGGCCGCTTATGCCAACGCCAAAGCCCAGGTATTTGGTGAGCAGGCGTTGATGGTGCTCAACCGAGACGATCCAGCGGTCATGCGCATGGCGCCGCCCATGGTGTCCGTCAAGGTGTCGGGTCGTTATCGCCAGCAGCCGGCACGCCCCTGGTGTACGTTTGGTTTGGATTTGCCGAATCAGCCTGGCGATTGGGGCATCGAGACCGTCAACGGCATGGATTGGTTGGTGCGGGCGCAAGCCTTAGACGAAACCCGTTTGACTGGTCCCGAGGTGGATTGTTGGATGCAGCGGCTCATGCCTGCCGATGCCCTGCGCATTCGTGGCCGGCACAACGCCGCCAATGCCTTGGCGGCCTTGGCTTTGGCCACCTCTACCGGACACCCCATGGGACGCATGTTGCACGGTTTGCGCGAATACCGTGGCGAGCCTCATCGGGTCGAGCCGGTTGGCGTGATCCACGGCGTGACCTATTTTGACGACAGCAAAGGCACCAACGTGGGTGCGACGTTGGCGGCCATCAATGGTTTGGGTCCTGACCAGCGCTTGGTGTTGATCCTGGGTGGCGAAGGCAAAGGACAAGACTTTTCGCCATTGTCACAACCGTTGGCGACATATGCTCGTGCGGTGGCTTTCATTGGGCGCGATGCTCAGCGTTTGCGAGATGCGGTGGGCGCTGCTTTGGACGACGCGCAAGTTTCTATGTTCATGGCATCGACTTTGCCCGATGCCGTGCGTTGGGCGGCTGAGCAAGCCCGTCATGGGGATGCGGTCTTGTTGTCGCCAGCTTGTGCCAGTTTGGACATGTTCCGCGACTACGCCCACCGCGCTGAGGTCTTCGTGCAGAGCGTGGGTGAATTGGCGCTGGACGCCGGTGTGGCATTGGAGGCTCTTCGATGAAGGCCTGGGTGACGCAAACATGGCAGGTCCTGCGCAGCTGGTTTTTCGCCGCTGCGCCTGCGAGCGATGGTTTGCCGCTGGGCTCGGCCAGTTGGGGTTATGCCGATCGCAGTCGCACACCCGCCGGTTTGGTGGGTTTTGACCAAGCCTTGCTGGCGGTCGTGGCCTCGCTGCTGACTTGGGGGTTGGTGATGGTGTATTCGGCCTCGATTGCCTTGCCCGATAGCCCCAAATTTTCGAATTACAGCCAGATCCATTTTGTCCTTCGGCATGGTTTTTCCATGGGTGTGGGTTTGGTAGCGGCTTTGTTGGCTTTCCAGGTCCCGATTCGGATTTGGGAAAAGTACGCGCCTTGGTTGTTTGTGTCTGCTTTGCTGCTGCTCATCTTGGTGTTGATGCCTTTTATCGGCAAGGGTGTCAATGGCGCACGTCGATGGATTTCTCTGGGCGTCATGAACTTCCAACCATCGGAGTTGGCCAAGTTGGCGGTGGTGCTGTATGCAGCCAACTTCATGGTTCGCAAGATGGAAGTCAAAGAAAGCTTCACTCGGGCGGTTTTCCCGATGTTGGTGGCTTTGGGGTTGACCGGTGTATTGCTGCTGGCCGAGCCCGATATGGGGGCTTTCATGGTGATTGCAGTGATCGCCATCGGCATCTTGTTTCTGGGGGGCGTCAACATCCGCATGTTCTTGCTCATCAGTGTGGTGTTGGTGAGCGCGTTTCTGTTGATGATCGTGTTCAGCGAATGGCGCCGTGAGCGCATCTTTGCCTACCTGGATCCTTGGAGTGAAGTTCACGCTTTGGGCAAAGGCTACCAACTTTCGCATTCTTTGATTGCCTTTGGTCGGGGTGAGATTTTTGGCGTGGGTTTGGGGGGCAGTGTGGAGAAACTGCATTGGTTGCCCGAAGCGCACACCGACTTCTTGCTCGCGGTGATCGGTGAGGAGTTTGGCTTGGTGGGCGTGCTGACCCTCATTGGCCTCTTCGTTTGGCTCACGCGCCGCATCATGCACATCGGGCGTCAAGCCATCGCCTTGGATCAAGTCTTTGCCGGTTTATTGGCCCAAGGGGTGGGCTTGTGGATCGGTTTTCAGGCCTTCATCAACATTGGGGTGAACTTGGGGGCTTTGCCGACCAAGGGTTTGACCTTGCCCCTCATGAGTTATGGCGGATCGGCCATCTTGATCAACTTGGTTGCCCTGGCCATCGTGGTGCGCGTGGATTTTGAAAATCGACAAAAAATGCGTGGAGGCCGGCCATGAGGCAGCGCGTGGCATTGATCATGGCCGCCGGTACGGGGGGGCACATATTTCCCGGTTTGGCGCTCGCCGAGGCCTTGCGAGCCCAAGGTTGGGCCGTGCATTGGCTGGGCACGCCCATGGGCATGGAGAACCGTTTGGTTCGTCCCAGAGGTTTTGTGGTTGAGCCGATTGAATTTGGTGGTGTGCGTGGCAAAGGGTGGTGGACATTGCCCTTTTTGCCGCTGCGCTTGCTGCGTGCGTTTTGGCAGGCCCGTGCAGCCGTGATCAAACTCAAGCCCGATGTCGTGGTGGGCTTTGGGGGTTACGTGACCTTTCCCGGTGGGCTCATGTCGGTCTGGCTGAACAAGCCATTGATCTTGCACGAACAAAATTCCGTGGCCGGTATGGCCAACCGCTGGTTGGCGGGGGTGGCCGATCGGGTGTTCACGGCATTCCCCAACGTCTTGCCCAAAGAGGAGTGGGTGGGCAATCCATTGCGAAATGCATTTTTGACGCAAGCGTCTCCAGCCCAACGTTGGGCTGGGCGCGAAGGTCCTTTGCGACTTTTGGTTGTGGGGGGAAGTTTGGGGGCCCAAGCCCTCAACCAAATCGTTCCCAAAGCTTTGGCTCAATTGCCTCGTGAGGACAGGCCGCTGGTGACACACCAAAGTGGCGAATCACAAATCGCCACACTCAAAGCGAACTATGAACAGGCTGGTGTGCAAGCCAATCTGGTGCCGTTTATTCAAGATATGGCAGCGGCGATTGCCGAGGCCGATTTGGTGATCGCCCGAGCTGGGGCCAGCACCGTGACAGAAATTGCCGCTGTTGGCGCTGCAGCTTGGTTTGTTCCTTTCCCGCATGCGGTGGATGATCATCAACGCCGTAACGCCGAATTTTTGTCCGAGTCTGGTGGTGCTTGGATGACGGTGCAAAACGAATTCACCACAGAAAAACTGCTCGAGGTTTTGCAAAACACGCGACGCCCGGTGTTGCAGGCGATGGCTCAGCAAGCACAACTCAAAGCCAAAACACAAGCGGTGGCTGCGCTGGTGCAAGCCTGTGAAACGTTGGCCCAAAGAAACATTCCATGAAACACGCCATTCGTCACATTCATTTTGTGGGCATCGGTGGGGCCGGCATGAGCGGCATTGCCGAGGTCTTGCTTAACCAGGGTTACACCATTTCTGGCAGTGACCTGGGCGATAACGCTGCCACACGTCGCTTGGCCGAGCTGGGTGCCCGTGTTCATGTCGGCCATGATGCGCGTCACATCGAAGGCGCCGATGCCATCGTCACCTCCACCGCAGTCAAAGAGGACAACCCGGAGGTTGTGGCGGCACACGCCAAACTATTGCCCGTGGTGCCTCGGGCGGTGATGTTGGCCGAGCTGATGCGCATGAAAAAAGGGATTGCCATCGCTGGAACGCACGGCAAGACCACCACCACCAGCTTGGTCGCCAGTGTGTTGGCAGCCGCCAACCTCGACCCCACGTTCGTGATCGGCGGCAAGCTCAACAGCGCCGGTGTCAATGCACAACTGGGTTCGGGCGAGTACATCGTGGTGGAGGCGGATGAGTCGGATGCTTCGTTCTTGAACCTGTTGCCGGTGATGGCGGTGGTGACCAACATCGACGCCGATCACATGGACACGTACGGCCATGACTTTGGACGCCTCAAGCAAGCGTTCGTTGACTTTTTGCACCACATGCCCTTTTATGGCGCTGCTGTGGTGTGTGTCGATGATCCTGCGGTACGCAGCTTGTTGCCTCAGATTGCACGCCCCATCACCAGCTATGGTTTGTCGCCAGACGCGCAAGTCCGCGCTGTGAATGTGCGTGCGGTGGGCGGCCAAATGCATTTCACGGTGTTGCGTAAAAACGGTGTGGAATTGCCTCCCTTGCCGGTGGTCTTGAACTTGCCGGGCCTTCACAACGTGCTCAACGCACTGGCCGCCATTGCCGTGGCGGTGGAGTTGGGGGTGGAAGATGCCGCGGTCGTTCAGGCCTTAGCGAATTTCAAAGGTGTGGGTCGACGTTTTCAGCGATACGGTGATGCTGTTTTGCCTCAAGGTGGCGTGTGCACCATGGTGGATGACTATGGTCACCACCCAGTGGAAATGGCTGCCACGATCGCTGCCGCTCGTGGCGCTTTTCCTGGTCGCCGTTTGGTGTTGGCATTTCAACCACACCGTTACAGTCGCACCCGGGATTGTTTTGAAGACTTCATCAAAGTCATGGGGCAAGCCGATGCGGTGTTACTCGCGGAGGTGTACGCCGCAGGTGAAGCACCTTTGGTCGCTGCCGACAGCCGATCTTTGGCTCGTGCCATGCGCGTGGCAGGGCAGGTCGAACCCGTGTTTGTGGGTGAGATTGATCACATGGCTGCGGCCATCGTGCGCAACGCTTGCGATGGTGATGTGGTCCTGTGCATGGGTGCAGGTTCCATCGGTGCAGTGGCCGCGCAAGTCATGACCTTAACGGCCTCAACAGGAACCTCCGAATGAACCAACAACAGCCAGTCATGGATGTGAGCCTGTTCGGCAAAGTCGCCGTGCTCATGGGTGGGCGTTCCGCTGAGCGCGAAGTGTCTTTGATGTCCGGTCAAGGTGTCTTGGCAGCCTTGCGTTCGCAGGGTGTGGATGCGCATGCGTTTGACCCCGCTGAGCAAGGTTTGGAGGGGTTGCGTGAGCAAGGTGTTCAGCGGTGCTTCATCGCTTTACACGGTCGATTTGGAGAAGACGGCACCGTACAAGGTGCTTTGGAGTTGCTGGGAATCCCTTACACCGGACCGGGCGTGATGGCTTCCTCGGTGGCCATGGACAAGTTGATGACCAAGCGGATTTGGTCGGCCGAGGGCCTGCCCACACCCGCATGGCGGCACGTCGAAAGTGCGCAAGAAACCCGCGAAGCATTCGGCGCCTTGGGCAGTCCCATGATCATCAAGCCAGTCCGTGAAGGCTCTACCATTGGTTTGACCAAGGTCACCACGATCGAACAGTGCGACGCCGCTTTCGCGTTGGCGCGAGCCCAAGACCCTCTGGTGATGTGCGAGCAATTCATCGCTGGTGATGAGGTCACATGTCCTGTGCTGGGTACAGGCGATCATGCTCGCGCCTTGCCGGTGATCCGTATCGTGGCGCCCGACGGCAACTACGACTACCAAAACAAATACTTCAACGACGACACCCAGTACCTGGTGCCGTCGGGATTGCCCGCCGCCGAAGAAGCCCATATCCAAGCTTTGGTGCTTAAGGCTTTCAACACCTTGGGTTGTCGCGGATGGGCTAGGGCCGATGTGATGATCGACAAGGCCACACGTGCGCCGTATTTGTTGGAAATCAACACCTCTCCCGGCATGACCAGTCACTCACTCGTACCGATGTCGGCGCGCGCAGCGGGCTTGTCCTACGAGGCTTTGTGTTTGCAGCTGCTTGCCAGCGCCAGTCTGGATAACCCATCCAAACCTTGAACATGACCAGCAATACACCGATGCCATTGGACATCAAGCTCATGCGCTTGGCCACCCGGTTGCTGATCGGGGTTTTGGCCGTGCTCGTGTTGTTGTTGGTTGGGCGCTGGTCCTTGAACCATCCTGTGTGGTCGGTGAAATCCATGGTGGTCGTGGGCGATGTGGCCCATCAAAACGCCATCACTTTGCGCGCCCAGGTTGTGACACGCATGCGCAACGAATTGGGCAGCAGTTTCTTGACGTTGGATCTGAACCGCACACGTGAGCTGTTTGAGGCCGTGCCTTGGATTCGTCAAGCAGTCGTTCAGCGCGAATTTCCGAACCGTTTGCGCATCACTTTGCAGGAGCATGAAGCGGTGGCATGGTGGCAAACCGAGGGCTCAGGTCAATTGGTCAATACATGGGGTGAGGTCTTCGAGGCCAACCCTGACGACAGCGAAAACTTGCCAGTTTTGGCAGGCCCCGACAACAGCGCGGCCGATGTCTTGCGATTGTTCAACGCCTTGTCACCACAGTACCAATACTTGGGCTTTGGTGTGGAGCGTTTGGCGTTGACCGAGCGTGGCAATTGGCAAACCAGCTTGGACAATGGCGCCCAAATTGAATTGGGCCGTGGAGATCACGCCACGTTGGTGGCCCGTAATCAGCAATTCATCCGCACCGTCAGTCAAGTGACCCAACGCTATTCGGGTGAATTGCAAGCCGTCGATTTGCGTTACCCCAATGGGTACGCCTTGAGCATGCGGGGCGTTTCAACACTTGCCACACCAGCGCCGGGTCAACCGGCCAACACGAGGTAATCAGTACACATGGCCAAAGAATACAAAGATTTGGTGGTTGGTCTGGACATTGGAACGTCCAAGATCATGGTTGTCGTCGCCGAGGTTTTGCCCAGCGGTGAGCTCAAGCTTGCCGGTATGGGCGTGGCGCCGAGCAATGGGCTCAAACGCGGGGTGGTGGTCAACATCGATGCCACGGTACAAAGCATTCAGCAAGCGCTCAAAGAAGCTGAGCTGATGGCCGATTGCCGCATCGCGCGGGTGTACACCGGCATCACCGGTAGCCACATACGTGGCATGAATTCCAGTGGCATGGTGGCCATCAAGGATCGGGAGGTCAGTGCCAACGATGTGGCGCGGGTCATCGAAACCGCCCAAGCGATCAATATTTCGACCGATCAGCGCCTCTTGTTGTTGGAGGCGCAGGAATTTGTCATCGACGGTCAAGAAGTCAAAGAGCCCATCGGCATGAGTGGTCTGCGCTTGGAAGCCAAAGTGCACATCGTCACAGGCGCTCAGAGCGCAGCTGAAAACATCATCAAGTGTGTCCGTCGTTGCGGCTTGGAAGTCGACCACCTGATGCTCAACCCTGTGGCATCCAGCCACGCGGTGCTCACACAAGACGAAAAAGAATTGGGCGTGGCGCTGGTGGACATTGGTGCTGGCACCACCGACATCGCGATTTACGCCGGTGGCTCGATCCGTCACACCGCGGTGATCCCGATCGCGGGTGATCTCATCACCAGCGACATCGCCATGGCCCTGCGAACACCCACCAAAGATGCCGAAGACATCAAGGTGGAGAGCGGTTTTGCCAAACAGCTCTTGGCCGATCCCGATCAACAAGTCGAGGTACCTGGCTTGGGTGATCGGCAGCCCCGCATGCTCAGCCGCCAAGCTTTGGCTGGTGTCATCGAGCCACGCATTGAGGAAATTTTCACCCTGGTGCAGCAAGTCATCCGAGATTCCGGTCACGAAGAAATGCTGTCCTCAGGCATCGTCCTCACGGGCGGTAGCGCGATGATGCCGGGCATGCCCGAACTGGGCGAGGACATCTTCCTCAAGCCCGTGCGTCGCGGCATACCGCAATACAACAG
>CAZNWS010000011.1:0-14520 GCA_964576495.1 uncultured Hydrogenophaga sp.
TGTTGATCAACATAGACATCAGCAACTCATCGCCCCAAACGATCAAGGGCTTCTGAGGCAAACTCAAGTCGATTCGGTGATGTTCATCGTTGTCTTGAATGAAAGTCAGCACGGATTGCACCAAGTCCAAGGGCTTTCGTTCTGGGTTGAAGCCTTGGCTTTCGATTTCGTCTTTCAGCAAAAATTGTTCAGACAATTCGTTGATCCGTTTGGACGCTGTCACGATACGATCCAAGCGTTTGTGGGTTTCCAGTTCGCTCTTGGGGCTGATCAACTGCAAGGATTGGGAGGAGCTTTGGATCACCGCCAATGGTGTTTTGATTTCGTGAGAAAAAATGGCCACGAAGCGACTGAGTTCTTGTCGGGATTGTTTTTCGGCTTGGACCATGGATTCAGCAGCGATGGCCCGCTCTCGATCTTGACGTGCTTGTTGCGCGTTGTGCCGTGCTCGTGTCACCAGCATCAACATGAGCAAAACGATGGCCAACAAAATGGCCAATTGAAATCCATACACAAACCAAAAATGGCCGGGCAAGATGCCGATGGCGCTGAGCAGAATATTGGTTCCGCTGTAGGCCACACATAACTGGGCCAAAGCGATCAGAGCGCCACCAGTTTGGCGCCATTGCGAGGGCCTCCAACTCAATCCAACGGCAATCAATACAGCGACCACCGTCAACAAACCCAGAGTGGGCATGATATCGGTGTAGATACCCAAGGGAATGGACAACAAACCCACCAAGGGTAGCCACATCACCCAGCGGTAAAACCTAAAAAGCACTTGGCCAGGCTTGAGTTCAAACAGGTGGATGTACAAAGGGCCAAAGGAGGCGTAAATCAACAAGGTCGAGACGGAGGTCCAGTGGTCGGTGATTCTGGGATGCCAGTCATCCCATACGGGGGCGATCAAGTCGTTAAGCCCGAAAGCCCCCATGGCAATGGCCGCAGTGAATACCATGAAACTGCGATGCAGCGCGTTGTAGCGCCATTGCCCTTGCCAAGCCAGCAAGGTCAGCAAAGTCAGCAACACACCGTAGTACACACCCAAGGCCGCAGATTGGTGAGATTTGGCGGGCCCAAAATCTTCTGAAGCCCAATGGCGCAGCGCCAAGATCGAGGAACTGCTGGTTTGCATTCGAAGGTAAAACGTTTGCCCTTCGGAAGGCAGCGGAGGAATGGTCAGTGCCAAACCGAAATACGGCAACTCTCGAGACGCATAGCGCATCCAATCGCCTGTTCGCTTCTCCTCATAACTGCCATCGGCTTGGGGTAGGTACAGACGAACATCGTCCAAGAACGGTGGCCTGATTTCCAACACCGAGGGTGCGGTTGGGTCCGTTCCCCGTGGACGCAATTCAAAACGCAGCCAGTGGACGCTTCGTGTGTAGCCCGCTGAAAAACCATGCTCGGTGGGTACAAACGCTTGGGTGGTGCTTGCCACCTCTTCGATCGTCAAACTTTGGGTGGGATCCTCTAGGTAAGCGGTGTTGACCCAAGCTTGGGCTTGCACTGCTGCGGGCAGGGCAAGAAAAACCATCCATAACCAAAAGGCGAATTGGCGCATGCTTGTGCGTTGGGTCAATGGGTGGCCTACCCGGAGGGACTCGAACCCCCGACCTGCTGCTTAGAAGGCAGCTGCTCTATCCAGTTGAGCTACGGGTAGGCAAAACCAGGATGTCCATGGCGAAGAATACACAGAAAAAAAGGCCCACGAGTGGGCCTTTTTAAAGGGGTGGTCGGAGCGGCGGGATTCGAACTCGCGACCCTCTGCTCCCAAAGCAGATGCGCTACCAGGCTGCGCTACGCTCCGACGAAGCCGTATTGTAACCGCACAAAATCGGCTCTCTCGCCGAGAGACCCAAAAATCGCGGCGTTCATGACTGGGGCTTGGCCTGTGCCCCAAAAAGCACAGCGCGAGCCCGATCGTCGGTCAAGGGTTTTCGGGCACTGGCCAGCACCTCTACGCCCCGCTGCACCGCCGGGCGCGCCGCCACACGGTCGAACCAGTCTTTGAGTTTCGGGTAGTCGGCCCAGTCGATGCCTTGGTTTTGCCAGCTGCGCAGCCAGGGGAACACGGCGATGTCGGCGATGCTGTATTCGTTGGCCGCGATGAATCGGTGTTGGCTCAGTTGTTGGTTAAGCACGCCGTACAAGCGTTTGGCTTCTTGCGTGTAGCGGTTCACCGCGTAATCGATTTTTTCGGGCGCGTAGATGCGAAAGTGATGGGCTTGGCCCAACATCGGGCCCAAGCCGCCCATTTGGAACATGAGCCACTGCAGCACGTCGTAACGCTCTCGCACACCTTGAGGCAAAAATCGGCCGGTTTTGCTGGCCAAATACAACAAGATCGCGCCCGATTCAAACAAGGATAAGGGTTGACCATCTGGCCCATCGCTGTCAACGATGGCAGGGATTTTGTTGTTGGGACTGATGCGCAAGAACTCGGGCTTGAACTGATCGCCCTCGCCGATGTTGATGGGGTGGACTCGGTAGGGTAGGCCACACTCCTCGAGCATGATGTGAATTTTGTGGCCATTGGGCGTGGCCCAGCTGTAGAGGTCGATCACGGTTGACTTCCTGGTCAAGTTGTTAATCCCTCCACTGTAAACCCGCGCGGGGGCATTCGCTCAAGCCCCTCGTGTGATGGGCAATTCCACCTCAGGGGTATGCACCATGTGTTTGGCCAATTCGAGTTTGGCGATCGATTGCCGGTGTACCTCGTCTGGTCCGTCGGCCAAGCGCAAGGTGCGTTGGTGGGCGTAGCTGTAGGCCAGAGGAAAGTCGTCGCACAAGCCACCGGCACCGTGGGCTTGAATGGCCATGTCGATGACGTCGCAGGCCACGTTGGGTGCCACCACCTTGATCATGGCGATTTCGGCTTTGGCGGCCTTGTTGCCCACGGTGTCCATCATGTGCGCGGCTTTGAGGGTGAGCAAACGCGCCATGTCGATGCGGCAACGCGCCTCGGCGATGCGCTCGTGCCAAACCGATTGCGCTGACACGGGCTTGCCAAAGGCCACGCGCTGATTCAGACGCTGGCACATCATTTCCAAGGCCCGTTCGGCCGCGCCGATGCTGCGCATGCAGTGGTGGATGCGGCCCGGGCCCAAGCGACCTTGGGCAATCTCAAACCCACGGCCTTCGCCCAAGAGCATGTGATCGACGGGTACGCGCACGTGGTCCAGCCTCACTTCCATGTGCCCGTGGGGGGCGTCGTCGTAGCCAAACACGCTCAAGGGGCGAAGCACGGTGATGCCGGGCGTGTTGGCCGGCACCACGATCATGCTTTGTTGGGCATGGCGTGGTGCGTCTGGGTTGGTTTTGCCCATGACGATGTAGACCGCACAGCGCGGGTCCCCCGCGCCGGAAGACCACCACTTGCGGCCATCGATGACGTAGTGGTCGCCATCGCGGGGGATGCGGCATTGGATGTTGGTGGCGTCGGACGAAGCGACATCGGGCTCGGTCATCAAAAAAGCCGAACGGATCTCGCCACGCAGCAGGGGTTCAAGCCACCGGTCTTTCAAGTCTTCGCTGGCGTAGCGCTCCAAGGTTTCCATGTTGCCGGTATCGGGTGCCGAGCTGTTGAAGACCTCGGCGGCAAACGGCACGCGGCCCATGATTTCGCACAGGGGTGCGTATGCCAAGTTCGACAAACCTTGCGGAGCGCGGGGGCTGCGGGGCAAGAACAAATTCCACAGTCCGGCGGCTTGGGCGTGGGGCTTGAGCGATTCGATCAAACGCGAAGGCACCCAAGCGTTGCCTTGGGCGCGATGGGCTGCGATTTCGGCCCAGAATGCCGCCTCGTTGGGGTAAATGTGTTCGTCCATGAAGGCCAGCAGTCGTGTACGCAAGGCTTGTACGGTGTCGCTGTAATCGAAGTTCATTGGGTACTTTCTGAGGACAGGTATCGTTGGGCCCATTGCTGGGCGAGTTGGGCCATGGGGCGAGCAGCCGCAGCCGCAGCTTGTGCGTGTGCGCTGGCCGCAGTGCCCAGCTCCACACGCTTGCCAATGCCTTGCAAGATGGCGGCCAACCGGAACAGGTTGTAGGACAAGTAAAACGGCCAATCGGTGGCCAAAGCGTCGGGCGTGACCCAACCCACGCGTTCGCAGTACTGGGCGATGTGCTGGGCTTCGGTGGGCAAGCCCAAGGAGGCGAAAGGCGCGCCAGCCATGCCGCGAAACACCCCCGGCGGGATGTGCCAAGGCATGCAGTGGTAGCTCAAGTCGGCTAGGGGGTGGCCCAAGGTGGAGAGTTCCCAATCCAGCACCGCGACCACGCGGGGCTCGGTAGGGTGAAACATCAGGTTGTCCAAGCGGAAGTCCCCATGCACCACCGACAGGCGTGAGCTGTGCCGGGCGCTTTCAGGGATGTGCTCGGGCAGCCAAGCCATGAGCCAGTCCATCTCGGGCATGGGTTCTGTCACCGATGCCAAGGATTGACGGCTCCAGCGCTGGATTTGGCGTTCGAAATACTGGCTGGGTTTGCCGTAGTCACCCAGGCCCACCGCCGTCGGGTCGACTTGGTGTAAAGCGGCCAGCACGCGGTTCATTTCGGCGTACAAAGGCGCGCGCTCGGCCTGGGGCACATCGGGTAGGGTGGGGTCCCAAAAAATACGGCCCTGCACGTGGTCCATGACGTAAAACGCCCGTCCCAGCACCGACTCGTCTTCGCACAAAGCCACCATGCGGGGTACCGGCACGTCGGTCTGGGTTAAGGCTTGCATCACGCGGTATTCGCGTTCGATGGCGTGCGCGGACGGCAGCAGCTGGGCTTTGGGGCCTGGTTTGGCGCGCAAGACCCAGCGCTGGTGCGGGGTTTGCAACAAGACCGTGGGGTTCGATTGCCCGCCCTCAAAAGGGCGCAGGCTCAGCGGACCCTCAAAATCCGGGATGTGTTCGCGCATCCAAGCGCTGAGGGCATCGATGTTCATGCAGCCCTCGCTTGGGGACCGTTCAGGCCACGTCTTCGGTGGCCAGCATCAAGGCCTGTCGATCGCGCACCACCAAGCCGCCGGGCTCGATGCGAATCGAACCCTCGCGCTCCATGGTTTTGAGCTCTTGGTTGACACGCTGGCGCGAAGCGCCGAGCAGTTGCGCCAACTCCTCTTGAGCCAGCTGTAAACCAATGCGGGTTTCGTCGCCGTTGACCAGCGAGGGCACACCGTAGCTGCGCACCAAGTGCAGCAATTGCTTGGCCAAGCGTGCACGCAGGGGCAAGGTGTTGAGGTCTTCGACCAAGCCGAACAAGGTGCGGATGCGACGGGCTTGCAAGCGCATCAAGGCTTCGTAGAGCTCGAGATGCTGGGAGAGGATTTTTTGAAAATCGCTGCGCGCCACGCACAACAAGGTGGTGGGGCCGTGAGCGTAGACGTCGTGGGTGCGTTGGTCGCCATCGAACATCGCCACATCGCCGAACCATACCCCAGGCTCGACGTAGGTCAAGGTGACTTGTTTGCCCGACAACGAAGTCGAGCTCACCCGCGCAGCCCCTTTGGCCACGGCCGTCCATTCGCTGGGTGGGTCGCCCCGGGCGGCAATCAAGTCGCCGTCTTGGTAACGTTTGACGTAAGCGCATCGCAGGATGTCGTGTCTGAGGGAGGGTGAGAGTGAACCGAACCAGCGACCGGTGTTGATCGCCTCGCGTTCTTCCATTGTCAGAATCGGATCGTCCATGGGCTGTCTTGTGTGTGACTGTGGGCTGCGGAGTTGTCGCCAAAGCGACGCGGTGAACGTGCCGGTTTGCTCAGCGGTATTGGGCGGGGCGCTTGTCCAAAAAAGCGTGGAGGCCTTCAGCGGCGTGGGGATGCATCAAGTTGCGCACAAAATGGTCGCGCTCCATGCGCAACTGAGCGTTCAGGCTGTGGCCGGGGGCTTCATTGATGAGCTCTTTGATGCTGGCCAAGACTTGAGGAGCGCGTGCGTTGAGGCGTTCGCAGAGGGCCAAGGCATCGATC
Source organism: uncultured Hydrogenophaga sp. (assembly GCA_964576495.1). Classification (GTDB taxonomy): domain Bacteria; phylum Pseudomonadota; class Gammaproteobacteria; order Burkholderiales; family Burkholderiaceae_C; genus Hydrogenophaga. The sequence continues at coordinate 5,960 of CAZNWS010000011.1, forward strand.
AAGGCTTCGCCGGGGTTGCTCAATTGGGTGACCACCCCCCATTGGTGCAATCGCTCGGCACTCACCCGTTCGCCCGTCATGAGCAGGTGCGTGGCTGCGGCGCGGGGCAGGGCGGCTAAGAGTTGGTGTGTGGCACCCCCATCGGGCGACAAGCCCACGGTGCTGTGCGACATCACGAACACGCTGTTGTGGGCCGCCACCATCATGTCGCAAGCCAAGGCCAAGGAAAAACCGGTGGCTGCGCAAGCACCTTCCACGGCCGCCACCACCGGCTTGGGGAACGTTCGGATGGCTTCAATCCAGTTGTGGCGGCTCTCGATGTTTTGCAGGTTGTGTTCGGCACCCCGTTGCCGGTCTTCGTTCAATGCCTGCAAGTGCAAGCCAGCAGAAAAATGCAGACCATCGCCCGTGATCACCACGCTGCGGATGTCCTCGCTGCTCTCGGCCACGCCCAAGGCTTCCACGGCGGCGGCGGCGATGGTGGCGTCCAAGGCGTTGTGGTGTTCGGGGTGGCTGATGGTCAGCACCAAGGTTGGCCCTTGGCTGTGGCTTTTGAGGCAGGCGGTCATGGGCGTAGCACTTCTGGGTTGACGATGTGGGTGGGCTGGCCGACGATGAAGTTCATCACATTGTTGAACGCTGCGCCCAAATAGAGCTCGTAGCTGTCTTGTTCGACGTAGCCCAAATGGGGTGTGCAAATGCAGTTTTCTAAACGCAGCAGCGGGTGGCCTTGCAAAATGGGCTCGGACTCGAACACATCCACTGCCGCCATGCCGGGCCTGCCTCGGTTGAGGGCCAGCAACAAAGCGTCGGGCGCGATCAGCTCGGCTCGTGAGGTGTTCACCAGCAGCGAGGTGGGCTTCATCAGGTTCAAATCTTGGGCGGTGATGGTGAACTGGGTTTGCTCCGACAAACGCAGGTGCAGACTGAGCACGTCGGATTCGGCCAACAGTTGTTCTCGGTTGTTGAAGGTTTCGTGGCCGTCTGAGCGGGCGCGTTCACGAGAGGCTTCACTGCCCCAAACCACCACGCGCATGCCAAAAGCGCGTCCATAGCCCGCCACCAAAGTGCCGATGCGGCCATACCCCCAAATGCCCAACGTGCGTCCTTTGAGCGCCAAGCCCAATCCGAAGTTGGTTGGCATGGAAGCAGCTCTGAGCCCCGATTGTTGCCAAGCGCCATGTTTGAGATTGCCAATGTAGTGCGGCAGGCGGCGCATGGCCGCCATGATCAAGGCCCAGGTGAGTTCGGCCGGGGCCACGGGTGAGCCCACGCCTTCGGCCACGGCGATGCCAAGGTCGGTGCAGGCTTGCACATCGATGTGTGGGCCCACACGGCCCGTTTGCGAAATCAGTTTGAGGTTGGGCAACTTGCTCAAGAGCAGGCGGTTGAGCGAAGTGCGTTCTCGGATGAGCACCAAGGCTTCGGCATCGCGCAAACGAACCGCCAGTTGCCCCATGCCTTTGACGGTGTTGGTGTGGACCTTCAGGTTGTGCGATGACAGTTGTTGGGCACAAGCCAATTTGCGCACCACATCCTGGTAGTCGTCCAGAACAAAGATATTCATGACGCCCGATTGTGCCCTGTCACGGGCACATGCATCGGGCAGGGCTCAATGCTTGTCTTCGAGAGCCGCGAGGCGCTCGAGTTCGGCGCACACATCGTTGATGCGACCGGAGAGGACCAGCCGGGCATCGGCTTGGCTGGGGTGCTGGTCTTGGGGTTGGCTGAACCAACGGCTCAAGCGCTTGCCAACGCTTAGGGATTGACGATTTGCGACACCACTGGGTTGCCAGCCTTCGATCAAGACCAAAGGGCTGCTCCACGAGCGTGAGGGGTTGAGCAAGTTCATGGGGGTCTCCGTCCAAAGAAAAGTGGGTCAGTGTTGAAAGCCGTTGCGGATGAGGCCCACGGCAATGCCTTCGATGGCAAAAGGCTCACCGGGCTCGACGACGATGGTTTTGTAATCGGGGTTTTCGGCCAAGAGCTCAATGGCGTGGGCTTTGCGCATGAAGCGCTTGACCGTCACGTCGTCCCCCAAACGGGCCACGACGATCTGGCCATTCTTCACGTCTTGGGTAGCGTGAACCGCCAGCAGATCGCCATCCATGATGCCGGCGTCGCGCATCGACATGCCGCGTACCTTGAGCAGATAATCCGGTTGGCGGCTGAAGAGGCTTCGCTCGACGTGGTAGGTTTGGTCGACGTGTTCTTGGGCCAAGATGGGCGAGCCTGCAGCCACACGGCCGATGAGTGGCAACATCAGTTGAGACAAACCGGCCAAGGGCAGGCTCATTTGGCGGTCTCGTGCCTCGTTGATGGTTTGCAGATCTTGGCTGCGCAAGCGAATGCCGCGCGAGGTGCCACTGACGAGTTCGATGGCGCCTTTGCGGGCCAAGGCTTGGAGGTGTTCTTCGGCGGCGTTGGCCGATTTGAAACCCAGCTCTTGGGCAATTTCGGCGCGGGTCGGTGGCGCGCCGGTGCGGGCGATGCTCGTTTGGATCAGTTGCAGGATTTGCGACTGTCGGGCGGTGAGTTTGAGCGTGCTGTCGTTCATGGCGTGGGCCTCATTGAAGCGGGCTGTTGGTTTATCCAGTAACTGTATTTTTCACCAGTTTTTAAGGTTTGGCAAGTGTTTGATGCAAAAAAAATGATGTTGAGGACGGATCGCTCGGGGTGCACCGTGGTCTTGGGCATGGGTGGCACGATCGCTGGGCGCGCCGCCGCCGCCAGCGACACCGTGGGCTATGTGGCCGGCCAAGTGCCAGTGGCCGAGTTGCTCTCGGGTTTGGGCGGCGACCCCTTGCCCCCGCTCCTATCAGAGCAAGTCGCCCAAATCGACAGCAAAGACATGAGCCACGCCCATTGGCAAGTCCTGGCGCAGCGCTGCACCCACTGGCTGGCGCAAGACGAGGTTTGCAGCGTGGTCATCACCCACGGCACCGACACCTTGGAAGAGACCGCTTGGTTTTTGCAGCAGGTCCTGCACTCGCACAAACCGGTGGTCTTGACCTGCGCCATGCGTCCGGCCACGGCGGTCCTGCAAGACGGTCCACAAAATCTGTTGGACGCGGTGACCGTTTCGCGCGACCCGCAAGCGAGCGGCGTGTTGGTGGTGGCCGCGGGCACGGTGCACAGCCCCGCCCACGTTCAAAAAGAACACCCTTACCGTTTGGATGCGCTTTCATCCGGCCCCATCGGCCCGTTGGCTTGGGTGGAGTCGGGGGGCGTGCGCTGGTCATGCCCACCCAGCGCCAGTCAGCCCCATGCCCACGCGGCCACGGCCTTGACGAGGCCAGTGGATCAATGGCCTTGGGTGGCGGTCGTGAGCAGCCACGCGGGAGTGGATCCCCGGCAGATCGATGCGTGGGTGAAGGCTGGCGTTCAAGGCTTGGTCGTCGCGGGCACGGGCAACGGAACCTTACACACGGCCCTGCTCAGCGCCTTACAAACCGCCGAAAAAGCCGGTGTGGCTTTGCGTTTGTGCACCCGTTGCGCCCACGGACCCATCGTGGGTGAGGCCACGGCCATCGCTTGCGGCCCGCGTGAGCTCAACGCCTTCAAGGCGCGGGTGAGTTTGATGCTCGATTTGATGGATTAAGGTTTGCGCCAACACCAACGAAAAAGCCCCGTAATGCGGGGCTTTGGTTTGGGTGTTGGCGGATCAAGCGCTCAGGGCTGCGAAGGCTCGAGCCGTGATGTCTTCCACGCTGCCTGTGCCGCTGATGGCGCGGTATTTGGGCGCGGTGTTGGCGTCGGACTGGGCCCAGTTGGCGTAGTAGTCCACCAAGGGTCGTGTTTGGGCGCTGTAGACCTCCAAGCGCTTGAGCACGGTTGCTTCTTGATCGTCGGGACGCTGAACCAGTGGCTCACCGGTGACATCGTCTAGGCCCTCAACCTTCGGTGGGTTGAATTTGACGTGGTAGGTGCGGCCCGAGGCAGGGTGCGAGCGGCGACCGCTCATGCGCTCAACGATGGCGTCAAAGGGCACGTCGATTTCCAGCACGTAGTCCAGTTTGACGTCGGCGGCTTTCATGGCTTCGGCTTGTGGGATGGTGCGAGGGAAGCCGTCGAACAAGAAGCCATTCGCGCAATCGCTTTGCGCAATTCGCTCTTTGACGAGGTTGATGATGAGGTCATCGCTGACCAGACCGCCCGATTCCATGATGGATTTGGCTTGTAAGCCCAATGGGGTGCCAGCTTTGACGGCGGCGCGCAACATGTCGCCCGTGGAGATTTGGGGGATGCCGTATTTCTGGCAGATGAAGGTGGCTTGTGTGCCTTTGCCAGCGCCGGGTGCGCCCAACAGAATCAGTCTCATCGTCTTCCTTTTCAGATTTCAAGGGCCCAAAGCCGAGGCGATTTGGGCGCGAGTGCCAGCCCCGGGCGTTGGGTACCGGGGGCTGTATTTGAGGATAGCACGTGCCCCCCTGACGCAGGCTTACAAAGCGGGCGGCCAAAGCGCCCGAACACGGGTCAAATCGTCGGTGGTGTCCACGCCTGCGGTGGGCGTGTGCTCGGTGATGTGAACCGCGATGCGCTGGCCGTGCCAAAGCACACGCAGTTGCTCCAACGACTCGGTCAATTCCAACGGTGCTGGGCTCAAGCGAGGAAATTGGCGCAAAAAGCCCGCGCGGTAACCGTAAAGGCCAATGTGGCGCAAAGGACTTGGCCTGGGCAAATGGGCGTTGCTGGCTTGATTCAGGTCGGCGGGCATGGTGTCACGAGGCCAGGGCAAGGGCGCGCGGCTGAAGTAAAGCGCGGTCTGTTGGGCGTCCATGACGACCTTGACCACGTTGGGGTTCAAGAAATCGTGCATCTGCTCAATCGGATGGGCCGCGGTGCTCATGACGCAGTCGCTTCGTCGCTGCAGCTCGTGGACCACCGAGTTGATCAAGACCGGGTCGATCAGGGGTTCGTCGCCTTGGACGTTGACCACCAAGTCTGTGTCGTCCAAGCCCAGCAGGTCGCAGGCTTCGGCCAAGCGGTCGCTGCCCGAGACATGGTCCACGCGGGTGAGGATGGCCTCAACGCCGTGCACTTGGCAAGCCTGCAAGATGCGTTCGTCGTCGGCGGCCACCACGCAACGTTGGGCCTGGCTGCGCGCGGCCTGTTGTGCCACGCGAACCACCATGGGCGCGCCGCCAATGTCGGCCAGGGGTTTGTTGGGCAGGCGGCTCGAGGCCATGCGTGCTGGGATCAGCACGGTGAAGGCGCTGGGCTGGTTCATGGTGTGGCGGGTTTGGACCAGCGTTCGGCTTCGGCTTCGCTGATCACCCGGGCTTCGTGCTCGAGCAAGATGGGGATGCCATCGCGAATCGGGTAGGCCAAGCGTGCGCTGCGCGAAACCCATTCTTGGCGCTCGCGGTCCAGCGTCAGTGGCCCTTTGGTGACGGGGCAAACCAGCAGTTCGATGAGTTGGGTATCCATGGACTTGATCATAGCCGGGCAGGGAGTTGGTCGATCACAGCGCCGGTCCAATCGTGGTCGCTGCTCAACAGCAGCGGCACACGCCAGACTCGGCTGGGGTCGATGTCCGGCAGGGCCATCAGTTTCACGGCGTCTTTGTCCGTGCACAGGAGCGCTGCTTTCGCGCGCGACCACACGGCGGCGTAGTCGCTCATGGGCGCATGGTCGGGCAAGGCGTGGGTTTTTAATTGCTGCAAGCCACCTTGGCGCAACATCTCAAAGAACACCGCAGGTCGGGCCACCCCTGCCACAGCATCCACGGGCGTGCCCGCCCAGTCGGCCCAGGCCTGTTGTTGCCCGCAACCGTTGATGGCCCATGGGCTGAGCGAGCGTGTGACCTCAAACCTTGGCACGCCCGCTGGCATGCGCACCTCGGGTGCTTGAGCGTGCCTGGACCGTTGTTGCAGCACCAAGTTGGGGTGGTGCCGGGGCGATGGCGGCCAAGGCTCGCGCAACAAACCAGCGGGCAGTAACCAACCGTTGCCCACACCGCGGTCGTCCATCACCACCACGCTGACATCGCGGTGCAAGGCCCAATGTTGAAGCCCGTCGTCGGTGATGATCACGTCCACTTCGGGGTGGGCCAGGCGCAAGGCCCGGCCCGCATCGATGCGCCGATGGGCCACCACCACCGGGACGCCCGTGGCGCGGTGGATTTGCAAGGGCTCATCGCCGACATCGATGGCCAGGCTGTCGGCCTGCACCCCCAAGGGCATGGAGGAAGCGCGACGCCCATGACCACGGCTGATCACCCCAGGCGTCCACCCCCGTTGGCGAAGGGCCTCCACCAAGGCCAGGACGGTGGGGGTTTTGCCGGCACCGCCCACCACCACATTGCCCACCACGATGACGGGCACGTCAAGTTTGTCGGTGCGTAGCCAACCCCAGCGGTGGGCCACGCGTTTGATGGCCAAGGCCGCCCCGTAAAGCCAAGCGACGGGTAGAAGGACCCAAGCCACAGGACCGCGGCGCATGGCCATGGCCTGCCAAGCGCGTGCCCGTGAAGCGCGTTGCTCAGCGTCCATCGCTGGGTTGTTGGGTGGCAAAGGCCAGTTGACCCAAGCCGGCCCTGCGGGCTGCGTCCATCACGGCGATGACGGATTGGTGGCTGGCCGCGGCATCGGCGTTGATGACCACAACCACATTCGCTTGGTTCTCTGCAGCCAATTTGATGGCTTGTACCAAAGCGGCCACTTGCGTGCTGGGCAAGACTTGGTCGTTGACCATGAAGCGGCCATCGCGACCCACCGCCACCGTCACCGATTGGGGCTTGTCTTTGGGGGCGTTGGCCTGGGCTTGGGGCAGGTTGATGTTGAGTTCGGTGAACTGGCTGTAGGTGGTGGTCAAGACCAAAAAAATCAGCACCACCAACAAAATGTCGATGAAGGGAATCAGGTTGATGTCGGGCTCGTCCCGACTCGCGGTGCGAAAGTCCATGGTGCGATCAGCGACGCAGCGTCATCAGGTGGCGCGCAAAACGGTCAGCGGCGACCTCCATGTCGAGCAAATAGGTGTCGACGCGGGCACGGAAATAGCGCCAGAACATGAGCGCAGGAATGGCCACGATCAAACCAAAAGCGGTGTTGTACAAGGCAATCGCGATACCGTGTGCCAGTTGCGCTGGGTTGGCGGAGCCCACGCTCAAGCCGCCACTGCCTTGCGAGGCAAAAATCTCGATCATGCCGATGACGGTGCCCAGCAGACCAATGAGCGGTGCGGCCGAGGCGATCGTGGCCAAAGCACCCAAATACCGCTGCAGATGCGCGGCGGCCAGTCGCCCAGCGTTTTGTAGGCTGGCGCGCAAGTCGTCTTCGCTGATGTGTGGGGTGTTGGCCAAGGCCACAAAGCCGCTGGCCAAGACCTCGCCCAGCACCGAGTGTTGCTGAAGCTGCTGAACCACCTCGGGTTTGGGCAAGCCGCGTTGCGATACCACGATGGCTTCGTCCACCAAGCGCGCAGGGGCCACCTTGCGGGTTTGCAGGCTCAAAAAGCGTTCAATCACCAAGGCCACGCCAATGACGGAACAGGCGATCAGCGGCCAAATGGGCCAACCGGCGGCTTGTATGATGGACAACACTCATCGTCTCCCTGTGGGTGCGCGGGGCACGGTTTCATTGGTGGGCGATTATCGCTGAGATCGTTTGGCCCGCCCAAACCATTGAGCCCTATTTCGTCCACAAATTTTGTGGATAACTTTGTGTAAAACCTCAATCCACGGTCCATCTGAGCCCTAAAAATCGCAATTTTGATACTTTGATGAAAAAATTGGCAAGAAAAAATGCTTTGAAATCAGCGCCCAGCCCCATGCAGCGGCCGAGCGTGCATCTGTGTTGTCGTGGTTTGATTTATCAAGGCTTTTGTGGATATCTTGCGTTGGAGAGCCGCGTTGTTTGAGGGTTTTGAATCGGCAAAGGCCGCCACTGCTGAGCGTGTGTGGGCAGTGGGGCCGCTCATGCGCGCCATTGCGGACACCCTGTCTGCACGTTTCAACCCGGTCAAGGTCGAGGGTGAGATTTCGGGGTTTTCTCGCGCGGCCAGTGGTCATTGTTACTTCACGCTCAAGGATGACAGCGGCCAAATTCGATGCGCCATGTTTCGGCGCAGCGCCGATCAACTGGGTTTTGTGCCGCGTGACGGCCAGCGGGTGCACGCCAGCGGCAAACTCGATGTGTACGGTCCGCGGGGCGACCTTCAGCTCATCGTGGAGCGGCTGGACGTGGCCGGGCAGGGCACTTGGTACGAGCGCTTCCTGCTGTTGAAGGCCCAGCTCGAGGCCGAGGGTTTGTTCGACGCGGCTCGCAAGCGACCTTTGCCCGCGCACCCGCTGCGGGTCGGTGTGGTGACGTCCTTGGGCGCGGCGGCCTTGCGCGACGTGTGCACCGCGCTGCAGCGGCGCGTACCCCACGTCTCGGTCGTTATTTACCCGGCCTCGGTGCAAGGCGTGCAAGCCCCGGCCGAGCTGTGCGCGGCTTTGCACACCGCCTATGCGCGCCACCTCAGCCACGGCGAGAGCGATGTGCTTTTGCTGGTGCGCGGCGGCGGCTCGCTAGAAGACCTGTGGGCCTTCAACGACGAGGCTGTGGTGCGTACGG
>CAZNWS010000012.1:0-2857 GCA_964576495.1 uncultured Hydrogenophaga sp.
GCATGTGGGTGACGATGACGCGCACGATGGGCAAGCCGTCCAGTGCATGCTCAAAAATCCACGCCCATTGAGCGCGCGACTCGGCGCGGTCCACGCCGCAGTCCACCACCGTCCAACCCTCGGTGCTGTCCACCGCATCGCGCAGCAACCACAGGTTGATGTGGTTCAGCGCAAAAGGCAGACCCATGCGCACCCAACGCAGTCCGTCGGCCACATCGATCACCGATTCGGTATCGGGCAAGGCGCTACCCAATGGGTAGTGCAAGCGGGCTTCCAAGGCGTGGCGGTCGGTGCTCATGGGCAGGGGTTTCCGTTAAGATGGCTGCTGTGACGTTAACGTTAACGTCAATCAACCCATTCTAAAGACCGATCACCGGCATGGCCCAGAGCAGCACCTTCACCATCAGCGACTTGGCGCGCGAGTTCGACTTGACGACCCGCGCCATTCGTTTTTACGAAGACATGGGCTTGTTGCAGCCCCAGCGCGAGGGGCCCGGTGGACGCAACCGGGTCTACAGCAGCCGCGACCGCACGCGCCTCAAACTCACCTTGCGCGCCAAGCGCTTGGGCTTGTCACTGACCGAGGCCAAAGACATCATCGACATGTACGACAGCCCGCGCGACACCGGCCCGCAACTGCGCAAATTCCTGGCCGTCTTGGCCGATCACCGCCGCCAACTCGAAGAGCAAATGGCCGATCTCGTGGCCAACCTCGACGAGGTCAAGGTGCACGAGAAAGAGGCCCGGGCCTTGTTGGCCAAAGTCAGCAAATCCAGCTGAGCGTCAGCCAGCTTTTGGTGGTGGAAGGTCGCACCATTGCGCGCGACCAGAGCACACGTCGTCGATGTGCTGGCGCAGCGCCGCTCCTTCATGGGCGCTGGTCGACCACCACAGCCGTGCCGATTCGCCATTGGCCGTGGCCAGCAGCTCAGCGCCTGCGCCGTCGATGGCTCGACGGACGCGTCCTTGCATGGGGTGGGGCACATCGCAACACCAAGTTAATCGCTGAACCAACGGGCAAATGGGGGCTCCCCGCAGGGCTTGCGCCACCGCTTCGGTGTATGCCCGCACCAATCCCCCAGCCCCCAAGGGCGTGCCGCCGTAGTAGCGCACCACCGTGGCCAAGACGCCTTCCAAGCCTTGGTGCCGCAGGACCTCCAGCATGGGTCGACCGGCCGTCCCTCCCGGTTCACCATCGTCGTGTGCGGCCGAATGACCGCCGGCCATCAGTGCCCAACAGACGTGGGTCGCTTGTGGGTGTTCGGCGCGCCACTGCGCCACCCGCTGCAAGGCTTCGGGGCGACCGGTGACCGGGGTCACGCAGCCAATGAAGCGACTTTTTTTGATGACGAGTTCGCTGTGAACGGGTTCGGTGAGGGTCTTGGGCATGGCCACCTGAGCATAGCTGCAACCTAGGGTTGCCCCGGTGGTCGGGGCGGTGGTGGGGGTGCATAATTGACGTTTACGTAAACGTAACACCATGGCCGCCGACCCAAACCCCACTCAAGACAAGCTGCAAGAGCGCGTGCGCACGAGCTTCATTCGGCAAGGCCTGATGCAGCATTTGGGTGCGCGCTTGGTCCGCGTCTCGCCAGGCGAGGTGGACATTGCCTTGCCCTACAGCGAGCGGGTGACCCAGCAGCAAGGTGGCTTTCATGGTGGGGCGATTGGGGCGGTGGCTGACATTGCGGCGGGTTACGCGGGATTGACAGTGGCGCCGGTCGATCAAGAGGTCACCACCGTCGAATACAAAATCAATTTTTTGGCCGCCTTTCAAGACGGCGAACTGCTGGCCCGTGGCACCGTGGTGCGCGCCGGTCGGCGCTTGATCGTGACCCAAGCCGAGGTGGTGCACCGCAGTCCCACCGGGCAGGAGTCCGTTTGCGCCCTCATGCAACAAACCTTGGCCGTGGTGGCCAAAACTTACTGAACAGGAACCCACCCCATGCACAACTTGCCCGGTCTGAATTTCCAACTCGGTGAAGACATCGATGCCTTGCGCGACGCCGTGCGTGAGTTCGCACAAACCGAAATCGCCCCGCGCGCCGCCGAGATCGACCGCAGCGACCAATTCCCCATGGACTGCTGGCGCAAGATGGGCGACTTGGGCGTGCTGGGCATCACCGTGCCCGAGGCGTACGGCGGCGCCAACATGGGTTACCTGGCCCACATGGTGGCGATGGAAGAAATCAGCCGCGCCAGCGCCTCGGTGGGCCTGTCCTATGGCGCGCACAGCAACCTGTGTGTGAACCAGATCAACCGCAACGGCAGCGACGCGCAAAAACAAAAATACTTGCCCAAGCTGATCAGTGGCGAGCACATCGGCGCACTGGCCATGAGCGAGCCCGGCGCGGGCTCTGACGTGATCAGCATGAAGCTCAAGGCCGAGGACAAGGGTGGTTACTACCTGCTCAACGGCAGCAAGATGTGGATCACCAACGGCCCCGACGCCGACACGCTGGTGGTCTACGCCAAGACCGAGCCCGAGATGGGCGCGCGCGGCGTCACCGCCTTTTTGATCGAAAAAGGCATGCCGGGATTCAGCATCGCGCAAAAACTCGACAAGCTCGGCATGCGCGGCAGCCACACCGGTGAACTGGTGTTCCAGAACGTCGAAGTACCCGCCGAAAACATCTTGGGCGGCCTCAACATGGGCGCCAAGGTGCTCATGAGCGGCTTGGACTACGAACGCGCCGTGCTCAGCGGCGGGCCGCTGGGCATCATGCAGTCGGTCATGGACAACGTGATTCCCTACATCCACGACCGCAAGCAGTTCGGTCAAAGCATCGGTGAGTTCCAGCTGATCCAAGGCAAGGTGGCCGACATGTACACCGTGTTGCAGGCCGCCCGCGCCTTT
>CAZNWS010000012.1:2871-4164 GCA_964576495.1 uncultured Hydrogenophaga sp.
CACGTGCGTCAGGTGCGCAAGGACTGCGCCTCGGTGATTTTGTGGACCGCCGAAAAAGCCACCTGGATGGCTGGGGAGGGCGTACAGATCTTCGGTGGCAACGGCTACATCAACGAGTACCCACTGGGCCGTCTGTGGCGCGACGCCAAGCTGTACGAGATCGGTGCCGGCACCAGCGAAATTCGCCGCATGCTGATCGGCCGTGAGCTGTTCGCTGAAACTTGCTGACACCCGTGCCCGGTAAGATCGACGCATGAGCGCTGAACTTCAAGATCTGTTTGAACACAACCGTGAGTGGGCCGCACAAACCGTGCGAGAAAAGCCCACGTTTTTCACCGACCTGCTCTCCCAGCAAAACCCGCGTTACATGTGGATCGGCTGCTCCGACAGCCGCGTGCCCGCCAACCAAATCACCGGTTTGGCACCGGGTGAGGTGTTCGTGCACCGCAACGTGGCCAATGTGGTGGTGCCCACCGACCTCAATTGCTTGTCCACCATCCAATACGCCGTGGACATGCTCAAGGTCGAACACCTCATGGTGGTGGGGCACTACGGCTGTGGCGGCGTGCTCGCCGCCTTGTCCAATGTTCGCGTGGGTTTGGCCGACAACTGGTTGCGACACATCAAGGACGTGCGCGATCGTCACGCCACTTTGATCGAGCGCACGCCAGTGGCCAGCCGAGGCGATGTGCTTTGTGAACTCAACGTGATTGAGCAAATCATGAACGTGGCACAAAGCACGGTCGTCCAAGACGCGTGGGCCAGGGGGCAAGAACTGACATTGCACGGCTGGATCTACGGCCTGCGCGACGGCCTGCTGCAAGACCTGCGCATGACCGTGGACGGCCAAGCCACTTTGGACGATATCTACACACAAGCCATTACGCGCGTTTCCGCGCAAATCCGTTGAAATTTTTCGGAGACCCAACCATGTCTGCACCAGATTCCATCGTCATCGTCGGCGCCGCTCGTACCCCCATGGGCGCCTTCCAAAGCGACTTTGCCGGCTTGGCTGCGCACGACCTCGGTGGTGTGGCCATCCGCGCCGCGTTGGCGCGCGCAGGCGTCAAGGGCGAGGCGGTGGATGAAGTCCTGTTCGGCAACTGCTTGATGGCCGGTCAGGGTCAAGCGCCGGCACGCCAAGCCGCGCTCAAGGCCGGCCTGCCGCTGTCGGCTGGTGCGGTGACGCTGTCCAAGATGTGTGGCTCGGGCATGAAGGCCACCATGTTGGCGCACGACATGCTGCTGGCCGGCAGCGCCACCGTCATGGTGGCCGGCGGCATGGAAAGCATG
>CAZNWS010000012.1:4174-13697 GCA_964576495.1 uncultured Hydrogenophaga sp.
CTTACGAGCCCGGACGCAGCATGGGCACCTTTGGTGAAGACTGTGCTGCCAAATACCAATTCACCCGCGAGCAACAGGACGCGTTCGCCACCACGAGCGTGCAGCGCGCCAAGGCCGCCACCGAGAGCGGCGCCTTCGCTGCCGAGATCGAGCCCGTCACGGTCAAAGATCGCAGAGGTGAACGCGTGGTGTCCATCGACGAAGGGCCAGGCAAGGTCAAGCTCGACAAAATCCCCACGCTCAAACCCGCGTTCAAAAAGGACGGGACCATCACCGCCGCGTCCAGCTCGTCCATCAACGACGGCGCCGCCGCCTTGGTGCTCATGCGCGCCTCGACCGCCGCCGCCCAAGGCCTCAAGCCCTTGGCGCGCATCGTCGGACACGCCACCCACGCGCAAGAACCGAACTGGTTCACCACGGCCCCGGTGTTCGCCACCCAAAAGTTGCTGAAGCGCATCGGCTGGGCGGTGAGCGACGTGGATTTGTGGGAGGTGAACGAAGCGTTTGCCGTGGTACCCATGGCCTTGATGGCCGACTTGAAGGTGTCGCACGACCGACTCAACGTCAACGGAGGCGCGTGTGCCTTGGGCCACCCCATCGGAGCATCGGGCGCACGCATTTTGGTGACCTTGCTGCACGCCCTGCAGGCGCGAGGTTTGAAAAAAGGCTTGGCCAGTTTGTGCATTGGTGGCGGTGAAGCCACCTCCATGGCCATCGAGATGCTTTGATCCACACGCTCCAGAGGCTGAGCAACTCATGCTGACGCAAGACCAAACTTTGATCCGCGATGCGGTTCGCGCCTTTGTCCAAGAGCAAATCTGGCCGCATGCAGCGCGTTGGGACAAAGAGCACCACTTTCCCAAAGACGTGCACCGGGGCTTGGCCGAACTGGGTTGTTACGGCATATGTGTGCCCGAAGCCTGGGGTGGCGCAGGGCTGGACTACACCACGCTGGCCGTGGTGCTGGAAGAAATCGCGGCCGGTGACGGTGGCACCAGCACCGTCATCAGCGTGACCAACTGCCCGGTCAACGCCATCCTCATGGCCTATGGCAACGACGAACAAAAGCGCCAGTGGCTCACGCCCTTGGCACAAGGGCAGATGCTGGGTGCCTTTTGCCTGACCGAGCCGCACGTCGGCTCGGATGCCTCGGCCTTGCGCACCACCGCCACCCCAGACGGCGATCACTATGTGATCACCGGCGACAAGCAGTTCATCACCAGCGGCCAACAGGGCGACGTGGCGATCGTGATTGCGGTGACCGACAAAGCCGCAGGCAAAAAAGGCATGAGCGCCTTCATCGTGCCCACCACCACGCCGGGCTATGTGGTGGCGCGCTTGGAGGACAAACTGGGTCAGCACTCCAGCGACACCGCACAGATTCGCCTAGACAACTGCCGCATCCCGGCCTCGCACCGGATCGGGCGCGAAGGTGAGGGCTACAAAATCGCTTTGAGTGCGCTCGAAGGCGGGCGCATCGGCATAGCCGCCCAAAGCGTGGGCATGGCCCGCAGTGCCTACGAGTGCGCGCTCACCTACGCCAAACAGCGCGAAAGCTTTGGTCAACCCATCTTCAACCACCAAGCCGTGGGCTTTCGTCTGGCGGAGATGGCCACCCAAATCGAGGCTGCCCGCGCCTTGGTGATGCACGCCGCCGCCTTGCGCGACGCGGGCCAACCCTGCCTCAAAGAAGCGGCCATGGCCAAGCTGTTTGCCAGCGAAATGGCGGAAAAAGTCTGCAGCGACGCCATCCAGGTGCACGGTGGATACGGTTATGTGAGCGACTTTCCCGTGGAGCGCATCTACCGCGACGTGCGTGTGTGCCAGATCTACGAAGGCACCAGCGACATCCAAAAAATCATCATCGCTCGCGGGCTCTGAGCGCCTAGGGCGGCTTTGATCAGCCGCCTCGCCTCAGGCGTATGATTTCGACCCATGAACATCATCATCTTGGGCGCTGGCCGTGTGGGCGAGAGCGTGGCCGAAAGCCTGGTCTCGGAACAAAACGACATCACCATCATCGATCAAGACCCGACGCGCTTGCGTTTGCTCGAAGAGCGATTGGACTTGCGCGGTGTGGTGGGCAACGGCATCCAGCCTTCGGTTTTGCGCGAGGCGGGCGCCAAAGACGCCGACATGCTGATCGCCTGCGCTGCGGCCGACGAATCCAATCTCGTGGTGTGCAAGATCGCCCACGACATTTTCAACATTCCCGCCACCATCGCCCGTTTGCGTTCTCCCGAATTCAACGAAGGCGACGAGTTGCTGGGGAAAAATGGGTTTGCGGTCGACCACGTGATTTGTCCCGAAGAGTCGGTCACACGGTACATCCACCAACTCATCAGCTACCCGGAAGCGCTGCAGGTCTTGGAGTTTGCCGATGGACGGGTGAGTTTGATCGCGGTGCGTGCGGCCAATGGGGGGGCATTGGTGGGACGCACGATCGGCGAATTTCGTGAGCGCTTGCCTCACGCCGAGATGCGCGTGGTGGCCTTGTACCGCTTGGACACCGAAATGAATGCCACCGCCAGCACCCGCATCTTGCCGGGCGATGAGGTGTTCGTCTTGGCCGACACCAACAAGATTCGCCTGGTCTTGGCGGCCATCCACAACACCGATAAACCGGTGCAGCGCGTCATGATCGCGGGCGGCGGCAAAGTGGGTTTGCGTTTGGCCCGCAGCTTGCAAGGTCAATGCGATGTGAAGCTCATCGAGCGCGACAAAAAGCGCTGTGAATACCTGGCCAGCCAATTGCCATCGAGCATGCTCATCTTGCAAGGCGACGGCGCAGACGAAGAGCTGTTGTTGGAAGAAAACGTCGGCCAAATGGACCTTTTCTTGGCGCTGACCAGCGACGACGAAGACAACATCATGTCGGCCATGCTGGCCAAACGCTTGGGCGCTAACCGGGTGATGTCGCTCATCAACCGTCGCGCCTACGCCGACATGATGCAAGGCAGCACGATCGACATCGCGATTTCTCCGGCACAAACCGTCATTGGCGAATTGCTGGCGCACCTGCGTCGTGGCGATGTGGCGGCGGTGCACAGCTTGCGCCGTGGTGCGGCCGAGGCCTTGGAGGGGATCGCCCGTGGCGACATCAAAACCTCGCGCTTGGTGGGTCGTCGTATTGAAGAAATCAAATTGCCCGAAGGCGCGCGCATTGGTGCCATCGTGCGGGGAGAGGGTCGCAATTCGGAAGTTCTGATGCCGCACCACGACACCTTGATTGAGGCCGATGACCACATCATCATTTTCATTCCCCACAAACGCTTGGTGCGCGAGGTCGAGCGCCTGTTCCAAGTGGGGGCCACGTTCTTTGGCTGACCCGCAAAGAAGGATGTTCGTTTGATCACCGGTTTTTTCCCCGTTTTGTCGGTGCTGTCACGCGTCATCGTGGCGTTTGCTTTGACGTTTTTGGTGCCCCTGGCCTGGGCCTGGTTCTTGGATCAACGCGACCACATCTTGGTTTGGGCGGCGGGCTTTGTGGTCACTTTGGTGAGTGGCGGTTTCTTGTGGCGTTTGACCCAACGCCACCGGCGTGAACTTTTGGCCAAAGATGGGTTTTTGTTGGTGAATTTGGTCTGGATCATCTTGCCCGCGTACGCGGCCATGCCCCTCATGTTCACCGTGCCCGACATCACTTGGACCAAGGCTTACTTCGAAGCCATGAGCGCGTTGACGGCCACAGGGTCCACGGCTTTGTCGGGTTTGGATGATTTGCCGGTGTCGGCCAACGTGTGGCGTTGCTTTTTGCAGCTCATCGGGGGCTTGGGCATCATGTTGTTGGTCGTGGCCGTCTTGCCTTTGTTGGGCTTGGGTGGCATGCAGATTTACAAAGCCGAAACACCCGGCCCCATGAAAGACACCAAGTTCACCCCCCGCATCGCCGAGACCGCACGGGGCCTGTGGGTGGTGTATTTCGCGTTCTCGGGGGCTTGTTTCCTGGCTTACCGTTGGGCGGGTATGTCTTGGGCCGATGCCTTTATGCACATGTGCACCACCATGGGTTTGGGCGGATTTTCTTCGCACGACGCCAGCTTTGCTCACTTCAATTCGCCGCTGATCGAGGCCGTGGCGGTGGTGTTCATGGCCTTGGCGGGTATCAGCTTCTTGCGTTATTTCATGGTGATCCGTTCGCGCTCTTTGCGCCCTTTGAGCACCGATCGGGAAATCCGTTCGTATTTCACCGTGTTGACGGTGGCGGTGGTTTTGGTGGCGGCCCTGTTGTGGTCGCAAGGCACGTACGACACATGGCAAGAAGCCTTGCGTTTCAGCGCTTTCCAGGTGGTCTCTTTGGCCACCACCACGGGATATGCTTCTGCAGATTACCTGCTGTGGCCCGTTTTTGCACCGGTGTTCTTGATGTTCTTGGGTTGTTTTGTGTCGTGTGCCGGATCGACGGGTGGCGGCATCAAGCTCGTTCGCATGATCATGCTCATCAAACAAGCCCGCCGCGAATTGGTGCGCATCATCCACCCGCGCGTGGTCAACCCGGTCACCATGGGGCCATCGATCCTGCCCATGTCGGTCATGACCGCCGTCTTGGGTTTCATGCTGATTTACGGTGGCAGCATCGTCAGCCTGAGCATGTTGCTCTTGCTCTCGGGCATGGACGTGAGCACCGCGTTTTCTGCGGTGGTGGCCACGGTCAACAACATCGGTCCCGGTTTGGGTGAGATCGGTCCAGCCGGCAACTTTGGGGGCTTGAGTCCCTTTCAGTTGTGGGTCTTGACCTTCTCAATGTTGCTCGGCCGCTTGGAATTGCTCACCGTCTTGGTATTGTTCACCGCCCAGTTTTGGCGCAAATAACCCCGGAGGCCATATGCCCATCACCAAAGGTTTCAAAGTACTGGTCAGCGAGGCCATGGCCCAAGTGACCACCCACAGCGTGGATGACGTGCGGTCGCGACTCAACGATCCCACGGTGCAGATCGTGGACATTCGCGATGTGCGAGAACTCGAGCGCGAAGGCACCGTGCCGGGAGCCCTGCTGGCTCCCCGCGGCATGTTGGAGTTTTGGGTTGACCCCGAGTCGCCTTATTTCAAACCGGTGTTCGCCGACGAGGGCAAGACCTTTGTCTTGTTCTGTGGGGCCGGCTGGCGCAGCGCCTTGGCCACCAAAACTTTAATGGACATGGGCATGCAAAACGTGGCGCACATCGATGGCGGCTTTGCCGCTTGGAAACAAGCCGATGCCCCCGTGGTCACCTTGGCCGAACACAAAGCCGAGAGCGCGGCCCGTCCAAAACCGTGAGCCTTGGGGCCTGTCCCTGTGGTCGCAGCGATGCCAAGGGGCGTGCGCTGCCCTTGGCCGACTGCTGCGCGCCGCTGCACCAAGGCCAGCCCCCGCCCGACGCTGAGCGCCTGATGCGATCGCGCTACAGCGCGTTTGTGTTGGGACTCACCGACTACCTGCTGGCCACGTGGCACCCCAACACCCGACCCGATTCCATGGCATTGGAGTCCGGTGCACACTGGTTGGGCTTGGAGATCAAAGACCACCGACCCACGGGCACCGACAGCGCCGAGGTGACGTTCGTGGCGCGCTTTCGGGTGAACGGCAGAGCGGTTCGTCAACACGAGCGCAGCCGTTTTGTGCGCGAGGGTGGGCGCTGGTTGTATGTGGATGGGGACGTGCGCTGAGCGTGCCGAGGCAAGCATGACATTTGACGCTGTGTTGTTCGATTGCGATGGGGTGCTGGTGGACAGCGAAGCCATCACCTGTGGGGTCTTGCGCGACATGTTCGAGGAGCAGGGCTGGCGCATGAGCCTGGCCGAATGCATGCAGCGTTTTGTCGGCCACACCGTCAAAAGTCAGCGCGCACTCATCGAGGCGAACACCGGCGTGCCGCTCACCGACGAGTGGTTGCAGCAATTTTTCGAACGGCGCAACGAGCGCTTGCAGCGCAGCATCACCGCCATCGACGGTGTGCACGCGGCCGTGGCCCATGCGCACGAGCGCTGTGAAGGGCGCATCGCCGTGGCGTCGGGAGCCGATCGGTTCAAGGTCGAGATGATGTTGTCGCAAGTCGGGCTGCTGTCGTTTTTTGAGGGCCGCATTTTCAGCGGCCACGAGATGCCGCGCAGCAAACCCCACCCCGATGTGTATTTGGCCGCCGCGGCCCACCTGCAAGTGGACCCTAGGCGTTGCTTGGTGGTGGAGGACACGACCGTGGGGATCACCGCTGGGGTGGCTGCGGGGGCCACGGTGTGGGCCTATGCCCCGCTGGGTGTGGACAACGAGGCTTTGCGTCAAGCCGGTGCGAAGACCTTGTTTGAGCACATGGATCACTTGCGCTGGGGCGTTTGAGCACTCAGCTGGACGAGCCTTGTCGGTACGCTTGCGGCGTCTGACCCGTCCAAGCCTTGAACGCCCGCATGAAACTCTTTTCGTTTTGAAACCCCACCTCGGCCGCGATGTGTTTGATGGCTTTGTGGGTGCGCAGCAGCGCGTCGGTGGCCTGTTCGCGGCGCACGGCGTCTTTGAGGGCTTGTAGGCTGGCGCCTTCTTCTTTGAGCTGGCGGTGCAGGGTGCGGGTGGACAGGTTCAGGCGTGCGGCCAGTTCGTCGGCGTTGCGGCCCAGGGCCGGTGTGTCGCTGAGGGCTTGGCGCACGCTGTCGACCAGCAAGCGGTCGCGGCGGTAGGGGCGCACGGTGAGCAGCAGGGCGCGCTGCAGCATGCGTTGCAGCGCGGCTTCGTCGCGTCGCACCGGCAAAGCCAGGTAGCCAGCGTCGAAGCTCAGGCTGTGGTGCTCGGCGTCGAATTGGGTGGGGCCGTCGAACAGCACACGGTAGCTGTTGGCGTGTGGCGGTGGTGGCAAGGCCAGCGTGGTCTGGCGCAGCGGGATGCGCGAGTCGGTCAACCACGCCGCCACCCCCAGGGCGTTGCGCAAGAGCGAGACCACCGCAAATTCTTGAAAGTCGCCCAAGCGGCGGCGCTCGTCCACGTGCAGCGTGGCCACACTGTCGCGCTCGCTCAGGCGCAGGGCCACGCTGTCGGTCAAGAGACCGTGGTGACGGCACCAGCGGCCGAGCGCCACACCCAGCGTGGGCGCGCTCAGCGAGGCGCGCACCAACATGCCGTAACTGCCCCAGGGCAGGCGGCGCTCGAACCAACCCAGCGCTTCGTCGTCCAGCTCGCGCATGGCGGCTTCGCTCATCCACTCCATTTGCAAAGCACTCACCTTGGCTTGGGGGTTTTTGAGTTCAGATGGCGTTATTTGTGCTTGTGCCAAGGCCGCGCTCGGGTCCAGCCCGCGGCGTTCATAGGCTCGTACCATGCAGCGGATGAAGGCCATCGGCGTCTCCGCTCGGCCTTTGCTGCTGGGCTGGCTGGGGGTCGGGGTGTTCATGGTTGGCGCGATTTGCAACCATTATGGCGCAAGCCGCGCCGCCGTTGGGCGTAAGCTGGCTGCTGATTGTTCACCCAGGAGCGTTCCCCATGCCGGTTCTGTCCACAACCCTCGACCCCCGCTCGGCCGACTTCGCCGCCAACGCCGCCGCCATGCAGGCCGTGGTCGACGATTTGCGCGTGCACCTCGAGCGCATCGCCCAGGGTGGCGGTGAGGCCGCGCGCAGCAAACACCTGGCCCGAGGCAAGTTGCTGCCGCGAGAGCGGGTGCACATGTTGCTTGATCCCGGCACGCCATTTTTGGAAGTGGCGCCCTTGGCCGCGCTGAACCTCTACAACAACGACGCACCCAGCGCCGGCCTGATCGCGGGCATTGGTCGCGTCAGCGGCGTGGAC
The DNA here is from genome assembly GCA_964576495.1 of uncultured Hydrogenophaga sp. Taxonomy (GTDB): domain Bacteria; phylum Pseudomonadota; class Gammaproteobacteria; order Burkholderiales; family Burkholderiaceae_C; genus Hydrogenophaga. Next base: position 11,925 of record CAZNWS010000012.1, read on the forward strand.
TGCATGGTGGTGTGCAACGACGCCACGGTCAAAGGCGGCACCTACTACCCAATGACCGTGAAAAAGCATTTGCGGGCGCAAGAAATCGCACAGCAAAACCGCTTGCCCTGCATTTATTTGGTGGACTCGGGCGGCGCCAACCTGCCCAACCAAGACGAGGTCTTTCCCGATCGCGACCACTTCGGCCGTATCTTCTTCAACCAAGCCAACATGAGTGCACAGGGCATCGCGCAGATCGCGGTGGTCATGGGCTCATGCACGGCCGGCGGCGCTTACGTGCCCGCCATGAGCGACGAGACCATCATCGTGAAAAACCAAGGCACCATCTTTTTGGGTGGCCCGCCACTGGTCAAGGCCGCCACGGGCGAGGTGGTGAGTGCCGAAGATTTGGGCGGCGGTGATGTGCACACGCGACTGTCGGGCGTGGCCGACCATTTGGCGCAAAACGATGTGCACGCGCTCGCCTTGGCTCGGCAAGCGGTGAAAAACCTCAACGCCCAGAAGCAGCCCAACATCGCCACCCACGCGCCGGTGCCGCCGAAGTTCGACGCCCAAGAGCTGTACGGCGTGATCCCCACCGACACGCGCAAGCCGTTTGACGTGCGCGAAATCATCGCCCGCATCGTCGATGGCAGCGAGTTCGACGAATTCAAATCGCGCTTCGGCACCACGCTGGTCTGCGGCTTTGCGCGCATCGAAGGCATGCCGGTGGGCATCATCGCCAACAACGGCATCTTGTTCAGTGAATCGGCCTTGAAAGGCACACACTTCATCGAGCTGTGCTGCCAGCGCAAGATCCCCTTGGTGTTTTTGCAAAACATCACCGGCTTCATGGTGGGCCGCAAATACGAGAACGAAGGCATCGCGCGCAACGGCGCCAAGATGGTCACGGCCGTGGCCACCGCGGCGGTGCCGAAGTTCACCGTCATCATCGGCGGCAGTTTTGGTGCGGGCAATTACGGCATGTGTGGCCGCGCGTTTGGCCCGCGTTTTTTGTGGATGTGGCCGAATGCGCGCATCTCGGTCATGGGCGGTGAGCAAGCCGCCAGCGTGTTGGCCACGGTCAAGCGCGACGGCATCGAAGGCAAGGGCGGGCAGTGGAGCGCCGACGAAGAGGCCGCGTTCAAGGCGCCCATCAAGCAGCAATACGAAGAGCAGGGTCACCCCTATTACGCCACCGCGCGTTTGTGGGACGACGGCATCATCGATCCCGCCGACACCCGCCGCGTGTTGGCGCTGGGCCTGAGCGCATCGCTCAATGCGCCGATCGCCGACACCCAGTTCGGCTTGTTCCGCATGTGAAAGGCCCACACCCATGAACGCCCTGACCATCCACGACCAAGCCACCGTTCGCACCATCACGCTCGCGCGACCCGAGGTGCGCAACGCCTTCAACGACGAGGTCATTGCCGAGCTGAAAAACGCCTTCTTGGCGGTGGCGCAAGACGCATCGGTGCGCTGCGTCGTCTTGGCTGCCGAGGGCCCGGCGTTTTGCGCCGGCGCCGACCTGAACTGGATGCGCCGCATGGCCGACTACAGCCGCGACGAAAACCGGGCCGATGCGGGCGAACTCGCTGCCATGCTGCGTGCGATGTACGAATGCCCGCAGCCCACGATCGCTCGTGTGCAAGGCGATGTGTACGCCGGCGGCATGGGCTTGGTCGCCGCGTGTGACATGGCGGTGGCGGTGGACACGGCGCAGTTTTGTTTGAGTGAGGTCAAGTTGGGCCTGATCCCAGCGACCATCAGCCCCTATGTGATCCGCGCCATGGG
>CAZNWS010000012.1:13707-14455 GCA_964576495.1 uncultured Hydrogenophaga sp.
CGTGCCGCGCACCGCTACTTTTTGACGGCCGAGCGCTTTGGCGCGGCCCAGGCGCACCGCATCGGCTTGGTGCACGAAGTGGTGTCGTCCGATGCGCTGGACGCCCAAGTGGCCGAGTGGACGCAGGCGCTGGTCAACGCCAGTCCACACGCCGTGCGTGCGTGCAAGCGCTTGGTACAAGACGTGGCCGAGCGCGAGATCAACGACGCGCTGGTGACCGAGACCGTCGAGGCGATCGCCGACATCCGCGCCAGCGACGAAGGCCGCGAGGGTGTGCAGGCCTTTTTGCAAAAGCGCAAACCCCATTGGATGGCTTGAGGAAATCACCATGTTCAAAAAAATCCTGATCGCCAACCGTGGCGAAATCGCATGCCGCGTGGCGGCCACCGCGCGCCGCATGGGCATCCGAACCGTGGCGGTGTATTCGGACGCCGACGCCCACGCCAAACATGTGCAGGCCTGCGACGAAGCGGTGCACGTCGGCGGCTCGGCCCCCAAGGACAGCTACCTGCGCTGGGAGCGCATCTTGCAAGCCGCCCAAGACACGGGGGCGCAAGCCGTGCACCCAGGTTATGGTTTTTTGAGCGAGAACGAAGACTTCGCCAAAGCATGTGCCGCCACAGGCCTCGTGTTCATTGGCCCACCAGCCTCTGCCATTTTGGCGATGGGCTTGAAAGCTGAATCCAAACAGCTGATGGAAAAAGCAGGCGTACCCTTGGTGCCCGGCTACCACGCAGCTGACCAAGAC
>CAZNWS010000013.1:0-14423 GCA_964576495.1 uncultured Hydrogenophaga sp.
CCTTGGCCTTTGCCCAGATGCTCTACTTTTTCATGGTGTCTCTGAAGGCCTATGGCGGCGACGATGGTTTGCCGCTGGTCTCGCGTTCGAGCTTTTCTGCTTGGGATATCCACAGCGACACCGGATTTTATTTTTTGGTCTTGGGTATTTTTGTGGTGGTGTTCTTGGTCTTGCAGCGCCTGCTCAACAGCCGTTTGGGCCATGCTTTGCAAGCCATCCGTGACAACGAAAGTCGCATGGCTGCCTTGGGTTTTTCCGTGACCCGCATCAAGTGGGTGGTGTTTGTGATCGCTGGGGCCATCGGCGGTTTGTCGGGGGCGTTGTTGGCCAACCAAAACGGCTACGTCAGCCCTTCGCTCATGCAGTGGAGCCAGTCGGGCATGCTCATGATCATGGTGATTTTGGGTGGCGTCGGTCGTTTGTACGGTGGCTTGGTCGGTGCGGTGGTCTTCTTGTTGTTGGAAGAAATTTTGGTGGCCTACACCATCCATTGGACCTTGGCTCTGGGTGCCTTGTTGTTGGCGGTGGTCTTGGTGGCGCCCAACGGCCTGCTCAGCTTGCTGTCCCATCGGAGGCGCTCATGACCGAAGCGCTTCGCGTTCGTGGCTTGGTCAAGCGCTTTGGTGGGGTGCTGGCCACCGATCATGTCGATCTGACCGTGATCCAAGGGCAATGCCACGCGGTGATCGGCCCCAATGGTGCCGGCAAAACCACCTTGATCCATCAACTCTCGGGCACTCTGGCCAGTGACGCGGGATCGGTGGTCTTGAATGGTCAAGACATCACCCATTGGCCCATGCACCGGCGAGTACACGCCGGTTTGGCCCGCTCTTACCAAATCACGAGTGTGTTTGAGCGCTTGTCGGTGAAAGACAACTTGGCTCTGGCCTTGCAAGCACGATCGGGTGGGCTCTGGCGCTGGTGGGCATCGGCCCGAGAAGACCGTACCCGTTTTGAGCAGGCCGTTCAGTGGGCCGAGCGCTTGGGTCTGATGGCTTTTTTGGACCACACCGTGGGTGCGCTCTCGCACGGCCAGCAGCGCCAGTTGGAGGTCGCCATGGCACTGGCCACCGAGCCCTCGGTGGTCTTGCTCGACGAGCCGATGGCGGGCATGGGCCCCGATGAGAGTCAGGCCATGCTGCGTTGGTTGCAATCCATCAAAGGGCAGGTCACCTTGCTTTTGGTGGAGCACGACATGGATGCCGTTTTCGCTTTGGCCGACACCGTGTCGGTGTTGGTCTCCGGTCGCGTGTTGGTCACGGGCACACCGGCCGACGTGCGCCAAGACCCCGAGGTCAAGGCCGCTTACTTGGGCGACGAATGGGGGAGCTCGGCATGAGTGCTGTGTTGGAAGTCGAGAACCTGCAAACCGGCTATGGCAGCAGCCAAGTGCTCTTTGGTGTGAACTGGGAAGTTCAGGCCGGTGAGGTGGTGACCCTGTTGGGGCGCAATGGCATGGGCAAAACGACCACTGTGCGCAGCATCTTGGGACTGACCCCAGCCCAATCTGGGCGCATCCGTTTTTTGGGCGAATCCATCGAGGCGATGGCGCCCGATCGCATCGCTCGCATGGGTTTGGCCGTGGTGCCCGAAGGTCGTCAAGTTTTTGCCAATTTGAGCGTGCGCGAGAACCTCGTGGCCTTTGCTGGCAACCGCAACGCCAGCCAGCGACCTTGGACGTTGGAGCGGGTGCTTGACCTTCTGCCTGCCTTGGTGCCGCGTTTGCACCACATGGGCAACCAACTCTCGGGTGGCGAGCAGCAGATGGTGGCGATTGGTCGCGCCCTCATGACCAATCCGCACCTGTTGATCTTGGATGAGGCCACTGAAGGCTTGGCCCCACTGATCCGAGAGGACATTTGGCGTTGCTTGGACACCTTGCGCCAAGAGGGACAGACCATTGTCGTGATCGACAAATACGTCCAACGCCTGATGGACCTGGCAAACCATCACACGGTGCTTGAGCGCGGACGGGTGGTCTGGGCGGGCGACTCGGCCGCTTTGCGCGCCGACCCCGAGCGCTGGCACCGTTACTTGGGCGTTTGAGCGGGCGGCTCGCGTAAGACGCGGGGCGGTGTTTGCAGCGGTCGCTTGGGGGCTTCTTCGGCCACAGGAGGCGGTGGCGGCGCTTTGACCTTGGGCCGGCCCAAGTCCAACACACCGTCGATCACCACGCGGCTTCGGATGTCCACCAAGAGCACGTCGTTGTCCAGCAAGGTCCACTCCAAGCCACGCCGTGGCGCGCCCAGCTTGGCCAGCAATTCGTTGGGCGCCAAGCGGGTTTGTGCCGTGGTGGGCAGCGGCTGTCCATAGGTCCAGCTGCGCTGCGCATCGGGAGCCGATTGGCAGAACACCTCGAAAGGCACCAAGGTGCCTGGGCAAGGTTCGGTCCCCGGCCACGTGGCGAAATGCCGCGTGATCACGCGGCGTTGCTGTGGCGTGATGCGGGCTTGGGTTTGGGGCCGTGGCATTTCGGGTGGCGGATTGGCGACCTTGGGTGCTTCTGGTGGTTGGGGTTTGGGGGGTGGGGGCGGTGGTGGTATGCCCAAAGCACGCCGAACCTGTTCCCGATTTTGGGGGTCGGGATTCACCGCCAATTGCAACAAGCCTTCAACCGCGGTGCTGATGCGAACACTTTCTGCTCGTCCCAGCCAAATTCCGAGGTTGGAACCAATCGTGACCATTTGCTCGGCGGTGCAGCGTTCGCCGTTGGCGCGCAACCAAGCCAGGGCTTTTTGTTCGCGTTGGGTCAGGTCGTGGGTTTGTAAGGTCACCGATCGGAAACCCGAAACCAGACACCCGGGTGGTGTGGTGGGCGTGGTAGGGGCCGCTGGTGTTGGCGGACTCGCAGGCGCATCGGTGGGTGCCGACGCAGACGGCGCTGCCTCGGGTGCTTGCGCACCGACGTGGCTCGGTACCGTCAGGCTCAAGGCCATCCAGGGCAACACAAAGTAGGGCAGGCGCATGGGTTTTTGCAAATCAAAGACCCTTGTTAATCGGCGCCAAACGCCCAAACTTGAGTTCTGGATCAAATGCCGTGGCGCTGCCAAGCCAGTTCAGCGCCTTGAGCCAAGGCTTCCAGCTTTTTGACCGCAACCTCGCGGCTCATGGGCGCCAAGCCGCAGTTGGTGCAAGCGATCAGGTGTTCTTTGGCCACGTATTGCAAAGCTTTTCCGATGGTGTCGGCGATCTCTTCGGGTGTTTCGATCGTGGGGTTGGCCACATCGATAACGCCGACCATCACGTCTTTGCCCTTGAGCAAACCAATGAGCTCCATCGGTACTTGTGAGTGCATGCACTCCAAGCTGACCTGGTCGATGCGGCTCTTGGCCAAGGCGGGAAACACTTTTTCGTACTGGCGCCATTCTTCTCCCAAGGTCTTCTTCCACTGGTTGTTGGCTTCGATACCGTAGCCGTAACAAATGTGAACCGCGGTGGTGCACGTCAGACCTTGTGCGGCGCGCTCCAATGCCCTCACGCCCCAATCGGCCGCCTCGTCCATGTAGACGTTGAATGCAGGCTCGTCGAACTGGATGATGTCCACGCCATCGGCCTGCAGCGCCAAGGCTTCTTGGTTGAGCAGTTCGGCAAAGGCCATGGCCAACTTGAATTTGTCGCCATAAAAACGGTCAGCCACGGTGTCCACGATGGTCAGCGGGCCGGGTAAGGTGAATTTGAGTTTCTTCTTCGTGTGGGCGCGGGCGAGCTGCGCTTCAAAAGCGTGCACACGGCCTTTGAGTCGCAGTGGCGCGATGACCTGCGGCACCATGGCGTCGTAGCGGTTGTTGCGGATGCCCATCTTGACCTTGTTCACAAAGTCGATGCCCTCGACCTGTTCGACGAAGCCGTGAACAAAGTGTTGGCGCGCTTGTTCACCGTCGCCAATCACGTCAAGGCCCGCGTCTTCTTGGGCTTTGATCCACAACAGCGTGGCGTCGGCCTTGGCTTGCAGCAGTTCAGTGCCTTGGCTTTTCCATTCAGGCCAGAGTTTTTCGGTTTCGGCCAACCAAGCGGGTTTGGGCAGGCTGCCAGCGATGGCGGTGGTGAACATGGGTGTCTCCTTTGAAAGTCAATGAAAATCATAGGCCAGAAAGGAAGGCCTTATGTGGGTTTGGGTGTTCCCGCTACGCGGCGGGCCGCCACCGCACTCACCCCTTCGCGCTCCAACGCCCATTGGATGCTGAGCGAAGCCGCTTGGATGGTCCTGCGATGGGCTTGTTGACGCCAAGCCGGGGCGGGCGATCGTTGCAACAGGGGCCACACCCATACAGGCAAGAGGTCTTGGGCCGTGGCCAGCAGCGCTTGCATCAGGGGACGGTCCCACCAGTCCACGGGGAAGTCCATCAGCAGTCGGTGCACGGTGGCTGCTCGGTCGTCAAAGCGCAAATCGCCCCGATGGGCATTCAGTTGCGCCAGCAGATGAGCCCATGTTCGCGGAGCATCGGTGACACCCAAACACTCGGCCACCAAGGCCATTTCGCTGACGTAGACGTCGATCTCTGAGGCGCTCAACGGCTGTCGAGAAAGCCATTGATGCGCTTGCACAAACGCATGGACCTCGGCCACATGGACCCACATCAGCAAGTCGGGGTCGTTGGCTCGGTAGGCCAAACCGTCCGGCCCGATACCCTGTATGCGGGCGTGGATGCTGTTGACTTGCGCAATGGCGGCATGGGCCATGTCGGTGGGCCCGTAGGTCGTGGCGGCTATGAAACTGGCCGTGCGCCCCAATCGACCTCTCAAATTCGTTTGGATGTGTGAGTGGTCCCACACCGCGGCCAAGGCTTGGGGGTGCAGGGACTGCAACAGCAGCGAGGACATGCCGCCTGCCATCATCACCAAAAACTGACGGTGCACACGCCACACGATGCTGTGCGGTCCAAACAAACCCGGGTCGCCCAAGGGCTCAGCGTAGGCCATGCGCGTGTCCCGCGTGCCCGTGAGCCGTTGAATTTTGGCGGTGATGAGCTCTGCGGCCCAGTCTGGCGGCTGGCGGGAACGGTTGAACCCATGGATACGGTGGAGCATCCCAGCATTAAACCCGAGTGCCCAATCCCGTGATCGTTCGAGGGTCGATGGGCGGTTGCTACGATGAAGAGGAGAAAAGGAGAGAACGGATGAAAGCTTGGCGTGCGATCCTGTGGTGTCTTGTTGGGGGGCTGGTTTGGGTCAGTCCTGCGATGGCCCTACAAACCCAAACTTTGGTGCAAGGCTTGAATCACCCGTGGTCCATGGCTTGGCTGCCCAATGGCGATCTGTTGGTGACCGAGCGCGAAGGGCAGCTGCGCCGCATCGACCGCCACTTCCGTTTGGACCCCCAACCCATCGAAGGTCTGCCCAAAGACATCGATGTGTCGGGACAAGGCGGCTTGTTCGATGTCGCCTTGCACCCCGAATTTGCCCGAAACGGGTGGGTCTACCTGTCTTATGCCCAACGTCAAGCGGGTGGATCTGGGACGGCTTTGGCCCGTGCGCGTTTAGAAGGCCAGCGCTTGGTCGATTGGCAGCCACTGTTCACCATGAAGCCCGCTTCGCGCGGGGGGCGACACTTCGGTGGCCGCATTGCTTTTGATCGCCAAGGGCATGTGTTTTTGACGCTGGGCGATCGCGGTGATGAGGCGCGCGCCCAGCGATCCAAGGATCATGCGGGTTCGGTGATTCGACTGCACGACGACGGTCGGGTGCCCGCCAACAACCCTTTTGTGAACGACCCGCAGCAGCGACCCGAGGTCTTCAGCCGTGGTAACCGCAACATCCAAGGGGCGGCCATTCATCCGCAAACCGGTGAGCTGTGGACCCACGAACATGGCCCACAAGGCGGCGATGAAATCAACATCATCCGCAGCGGTCGCAACTACGGATGGCCAATCATCACGCACGGCGTCAACTACGTCACTGGTACCCGCATTGGTGTGGGCACACACCAGGCGGGCATGGAGCAACCATTGCACGTTTGGGTGCCCTCGATCGCCCCCTCGGGCATGGCGTTTTACGACGGCAGCGGATTTCCAGCCTGGCGCGGCAGTTTGTTGGTGGGGGCTTTGCGCGGTCAGGCCTTGGTGCGATTGACTTTGCAGGGCAACACGGTGGTGGCTGAAGAGCGTTTACTCACGCAACAAGTAGGCCGCATCCGTGACGTACGGGTTGGGCCCGATGGTTGGGTGTACCTTTTGACCGACTCGTCGGACGGCGAGCTGATTCGACTCCAGCCTTGAGCGGATGCAGGCGAGTGGCTTCAGCGAGCCCAGTTGTTGCCAAAATTATTTTTGACGCTGCCCGATGGCGCCTCTTCTTTGACAAACGAGAAGCCCACCAACAAGGCGGCCACGATCACGCCAATCAAGATACCGATTTTCATGCAGGACTCCTTTCAGTCTGGGTTGCACACCAGACTTGTGGGTGCGATGCCATCTTGAGAGGAAAAGTTCCATTCGGCAACAAAAAGGCCAGCATGTTTGCACATGCTGGCCTTGGCGTTTTTGGCTCCTCAACCTGGGCTCGAACCAGGGACCTACGGATTAACAGTCCGGCGCTCTACCGACTGAGCTATTGAGGAACAGATTTCAATTATAGCCACAAAAATATTCGGTTTTTGAGAGGCGCCGCAAAATTTTGAGCATTCACTTTCAGGTCGATGACCTTGAGTGGCCGACACCCAAGCGCGCATGCAATTGCTTGCTGGTGGTGGTGTACTGCAAAGGCACGTTTTGCCCCGGTGTGATGATGGCCATGGCACCATAGGCGGCCAAGGTCGCTTCGTGAAAACCACACACCAGCAGTTTCTTTTTGCCCGGGTAGGTGTTGATGTCGCCGATCGCAAAAATGCCGTGCAACGCCGTTTGAAAGTCCTCGGTGTTCACCACCAATTGTTTGCGCTCCATGGCCAAGCCCCAATGCGCGAGGGCGCCGAGCTTGGGCGACAAACCGGTCAGGGCCCAAATTTGGTTCACAGCGATCCGATCTTCGCGCCCGTCGGGCAAGGCCACGCGCAAGGCTTGGAGTTGGCCACCGGTCGCTTCAAAGCCCGTTGCTTGTGCAGCCAAGAAAGTGACGCGGCCGCTGTCGCGCAAGGCCTGCAGTTCGGCCACGCGATGGGCCTCGGCTTTGAAAGCGTCGCGGCGGTGCATCAGGGTGACGGTCACACCATTCTCGGCAGCGTCGATGACGGCCTGCAGCGCGGCATCGCCATCGCCCATGACCAAGAGCGATTCACCCGACGAGGGCATTTGAGCAGGGCGGTGGTAGTGCAGTTGTTGGCCCACAAAAGCCTCAATGCCCGGCAAGGCCAAGGTCTTGGGCACAAACGCCCCCACGCCCGCGGCGATGAACACCGTGGCACAGTCAAAGTTGGAACCCTTGGCGGTGCGCACAGACCAACGGCCATCGGGCAATGGCGTGACCTCGGCCACCTCGTCTTGTAAGTGCAGCTCGGGCGCGAACGGCCGGGTTTGTTGCCACAGGGCTTGCGCCAAACCCGCGCCGGTGCTCACGGGCAGGCCGGGGATGTCGTAAATGGGTTTGTCGGGGTAGAGCTCGGCGGGTTGGCCACCGGCGTGCGGCAGGCTGTCGACCACATGGGCGTGTACGCCCAAGAGCCCAAGTTGGAAGACCGCGAACAGGCCCACCGGACCGGCCCCAATGACCAAGGCGTCGGTGCGAATGGGCGTGGCCTGTTTCACCGTGGGTTCAGCGAATGAGTTCGCCGAGCTTGCCAGTTTTGTCTTTCCAATCGTCGGCGTCGGCCAAAGGTTGTTTGCGCTTGGTGATGCTTTTCCAGCCGGGCAGGGCGGCCAGTTCGGCGTTGATCGCCGTCATGTGCAACTGGTCTTTGGGCAGGTCTTCTTCGGCGTAGATGGCGCTGACGGGGCACTCGGGGATGCAGACCGCACAGTCGATGCACTCATCCGGGTCGATCGTCAAGAAATTTGGGCCTTCTCGGAAGCAGTCAACGGGGCAAACGTCAACGCAATCGGTGTATTTGCAGCGGATACAGGCTTCGGTGACAACGTGGGTCATGGTGTGAGCAGGCAGTGGGTAAATTGGAGATTTTAAAGTTTTGTTGGCCCCCACACTTCGGGTGTGGGCACCGAAGGTTCAAAGGGTGAGCAGTTGGGTGCCTGCCAGGGCCAGTAAGACGGACAACAGGCCTTGAACCCAGCGCTCTGGAATGTGCCGCATCCAGCGTGCGCCGAGCCAAATGCCTGGCAAAGACCCGGCCAGCAACTGGCCCAACATGGGCCAGTCCACGGAGCCCAAGCTGGCGTGGCCCAAACCGGCCACCAAGGTCAGTGGCACGGCGTAAGCGATGTCGGCCGCCACGATGCGCGGCAAGGGCAGACGGGGGTACAAGAGCATGAGCACCGAGACCCCAATTGCCCCCGCACCCACCGAGGTCAAGGTCACCAATACGCCAATCACGGCGCCGAAGAGCACCGGCCAAGTCCAGTGTTGAGCTTGGGTGGCGGCATCGACGTCGGTGATCGCTCCGCTGCTCGCTGGGTGTTGACCCCGCACGGCTTTGAACATGATGGCCGAGGCCGTGAGCATCAGGGCCACACCCAAGGTCGAGGTCATGAGGGTTTGTACGGCAGGACTGGCCGGTCCCAAGTGTTGCAAAACGAGCAAGGTGAGTAACGAAGCGGGTAGGCTGCCCGCGCACAAGGCACCGACCACTCGCCAAGGCACCAAGCGTTGATAAGACAAACTCACCGTGCCACCGAGTTTGGTGGCAGAAGCAAAGAGCAGGTCGGTACCCACCGCTAAGTGGGGTTTCACGCCAAAGAAAAAGATGAGGATGGGCGTCATCAATGAGCCCCCTCCCACGCCGGTCAATCCGACGATCATGCCCACGGCGAAGCCGGCGATCCCAAGTGCTGGTTCAATCATGGGCGCCAATGTAGGCGCGCAGGCTCACTCCACCAACAACACTTTAGTGATGAGCTTATGCCTTGGCCGAATGAGCCGCTGGTGGGCTGGCTTGGCGACGCGATTGCTTCCAAACGAACCTTGCGGGGTCCAGTGTTTTCCACAAGGCTTCGGGCGCGGTGACGGGCGCTTGGTCCATGGTTTGTGCCACGTGTGTCGCGCACCAATGTGCCAAGGTCAAGCCCCGCGAGCCCAGCGCGGTCAAGGTAAACACGCCGGGCAAACGCGGCACTTGAGGCAAGCTCAAGCGTGTACGGTGTGCGCCTGGGCGAGCCATGTGGGCCTGCAAAGCGGTCACATCGGGCACGGCGCCGGCCATGGGCAAACGGTCCAAACTGGCGCAGCGCACCTCGGCCCACCCTTGCCAAGGCGCATCGCCAAAATCCGGATTCGGTGCAGCTTCGGGTAAAGACAAGATGAGCCGCAAGCTGTCGGCGTTGCGTGCGTGTGCTTCGGGCGTGATTTCCGTATCGGTGCGACCACGGTCATAGGTCGAGCCCATGGACCACAGGCGCTGTGGCCACGGTGCGGGCATGTCGGCATCGTCGTAACGCGGCACGAACACACCGTTTTTGCGCTGCGGGCGCGGCGCCAAAGGTTCACCGATCTGCGGGCCCAAACTCATTTGCCCTTTGACCGGGTGCAAGGGCCAGGCTCGCCAGTCGCTCGGGCCGCTCAAGGCTTGTAACAGGGCGGCGCTGCCCAATGCCGCGGCCAGCACCACGGCGGGGGCCGCGCCCAAAGTCTGTTGGGTCGCATCCTGCAAGCACCACAGCCCATCGCGCGTTTGCAGCGAATGCACGCGCGAGTGCCAATGACATCGCAAGCGCCCGGTGGCTTTGGCCTCGTTCAGCCAAGCTTGAACCAATGCGGAAGGCCGCACGAGGGCGGCAGGCCAACGACCGGCGTCGTGTCCCCAGTTGTCCACCTCACACGCCTGCCAACCGCGCCCTTGCGGCAACAAGCGTTGCAATTCGGCGCGGGTGTGGGCCACACCCAGTGCTGAGAGCTCGGACAAGGGTGTGGGTGCGCGCGTCACGTGGGGGCTGAGCATGCCCACCGGCAAGGCCGACGCCGCTTGCGCGGGGCCATTGGCTGAGTCAAACAAATCGACCCGCCAACCGCGGGTCGTGAGGCATTGCGCCATGGCCGCACCGGCCAGGCCAGCGCCGATCACCAAGGCGTGTCGTTCGGTGCTCAAGCGCTGGGGGGAACGTAGCCAGCGGCAGCGTCTGCACCGTCGCCAAAGAAGTGCTTTTCCATTTGGCGCGCCAAGTATTGGCGAGCGCGGGCGTCGGCCAAGTTCAAGCGGTTTTCGTTGAGCAGCATGGTCTGGTGTTTGAGCCAGGCGGCCCAAGCTTCTTTGCTCACCGACTCATAAATGCGTTTGCCCAATTCGCCGGGGTAGGGCGGGAAGTCCAAGCCTTCGGCCTCTTTGCCTAGCTTGATGCATTGAACGGTTCGTGCCATGAGGAGGTCTTTCAAAAAGTGAAGATAAACGGTGAGAACTGTAGCAAGGTTTGCGCTGGATCATGGTCTGCAACAACATCGCACGTATAGAATGCAAGGCTTTTTGCGATCGCTCGCCAACCTTTTCACCATTCCAAGAGTTGCCATGAGTGCTTTTGCCGAAGAACGCGTTTTGAGCGTTCACCACTGGACCGACCGCCTGTTCAGCTTCACCACCACCCGCGATCCCGCACTGCGTTTTTCCAACGGCCACTTCACCATGATTGGCTTGCGCGTGAACGACAAACCTTTGTTGCGCGCCTACAGCATCGTGAGCGCGAATTACGAAGAGCACCTGGAGTTTTTGAGCATCAAGGTGCCCGACGGCCCGCTCACCTCGCGTTTGCAACACATCCAAGTCGGCGACAGCATCATCGTGGGTCGCAAGCCCACCGGTACCTTGCTGATCGACTATTTGTTGCCCGGCAAGCGCCTGTATTTGCTGGGCACCGGCACCGGTGTGGCGCCTTTCTTGAGCATCATCCGCGACCCCGAAACCTACGAACGATTCGAGCAAGTGGTGCTCATCCATGGGGTGCGTGAAGTCAAAGAACTCGCCTACCGTGAGCACATCACCCAAGAGTTGCCCCAGCACGAGTTTTTGGGCGAGCTGATCCAAAAACAGTTGCTGTATTACCCCACGGTGACGCGCGAGCCTTTTGAGCACCAAGGCCGCATCCCCGACATCTTGGCCAGTGGGCAAGTGGCGCGCGATTTGGGCATCCCCATGCTCAACCGCGAAGAAGACCGCATCATGATTTGCGGCAGCCCCGAGATGCTGCGCGACCTCAAAGCCATGGCCGAAGGCCTGGGTTTTGTGGAAGGCAACACCAGCACACCGGGCGACTTCGTGATCGAACGGGCTTTCGTTTCGAGCTGATCCACACAGGTGCTGGTGCCTAAATAACCAGAAGTCATAGCCCTATGACAAGAATATCGTTTGAGTATTGAGGGCGGGCTTTGAGAATCGGGGCTCTTTGAAAAACCCGGTTCTCAAACCATGTACCAATACAACGACTTTGACCGCCAACTGGTGCGCCAGCGTGCCGCCCAGTTCCGCGATCAGCTCACGCGCTGGCAAGCCGGCGAATTGCTGGGCGACGAATTCAAACCCCTGCGTTTGCAAAACGGCTGGTACGTCCAGCGTTTTGCGCCCATGCTGCGCGTGGCCGTGCCCTACGGCGAAATCAGCAGCCCGCAGCTGCGCGCCTTGGCGCGCATCGCCCGCGACTTCGACCACAAGGAAGACCACGACACCAGCCAAGCCAACGCCGGCCTGAGCGAAGTCCCCACCTTGCCCGACCGCTGCGGCCACTTCACCACACGCCAGAACGTTCAGTTCAACTGGATTTCCCTGTCGCACGCGGCCGATGTGATGGACCTGTTGGCCGAGGTCAACATGCACGGTATCCAAACTTCAGGCAATTGCATCCGCAACATCACCACCGATGCCTTGGCCGGTATCGCCCCAGACGAGGTGGCCGACCCGCGCCCCTTCGCCGAAATCATGCGCCAGTGGAGCACCTTGCACCCCGAGTTCGCGTTTTTGCCACGCAAATTCAAGGTGGCCATCACCGGTGCCGCCGAGGACCGCGCGGCCACGCCTTGGCACGACGTGGGCTTGCGCTTGCTGCGCAACACGGCGGGCGATTTGGGTTTTGAGGTGCGCGTGGGCGGCGGCATGGGTCGCACGCCCATCATCGGCTCGGTGATCCGCGAATTTTTGCCCTGGAACCAAATCCTCAACTACCTCGAAGCTGTGGTTCGCGCCTACAACCGCTTTGGCCGCCGCGACAACATCTACAAGGCCCGCATCAAGATCTTGGTCAAGGCCGAAGGACAGGCTTTTGTGGACCAGGTTGAGGCCGAGTACCGCGACATCGTCGCCATCGACGGCGCGCCGCACACCATTTCGGATGCCGAACTGGCCCGTGTCAGCGCCTGCTTTGTGGCCCCCACGCTCCAGCCCTCGTTGGACAGCGCTGCGCCTTTGAGTGACGCCGAGCGCAAGGGTTTTGAGCGTTGGGTGCAGCGCAACGTCGCGGTGCACGCCAACCCCGCGCTGCGCGCCGTGACCTTGTCGTTCAAGCGCCCCGGACAAGCGCCGGGCGACGCCACGGCCGATCAGTTGGCGCACGCCGCCGATTTGGCCGAGCGCTACAGCGCCGGTGAAGCCCGCGTGAGCCACGAACAAAACCTGGTGCTGCCGTGGGTGCAGCGCGACCAATTGGTGGCCTTGTGGCGCGAGGCGCAGGCCTTGGGTTTGGCCCGCGCCAACATCGGTTTGCTCACCGACATGATCGCTTGCCCCGGCGGGGATTTTTGCGATTTGGCCAATGCGCGTTCCTTGCCCTTGGCGCAGCAGGTGCTCTCGCGTTACCAAGACTTGGACGAGCTGCACGACATCGGGCCGGTGGACCTGCACATCAGCGGCTGCATCAACAGCTGCGGCCACCACCACAGCGGCCACATCGGCATTTTGGGTGTCGATAAAGACGGCCAAGAGTGGTACCAAGTGACCTTGGGCGGCTCCGATGGCTCCACGCTCTCGGGCGCGGCCACCGCCGGTCGGGTCATTGGCCCGTCGTTTGCGGCCAGCGAAGTCGGGGACGTGATCGAGTCGGTGCTGCTGACCTACCGCGAACAGCGGCTGGCGCAAGAGCGTTTGGTGGACACCGTGCGGCGCGTGGGCTTGGAGCCCTTCAAAGCCGCGGCCAACGGGGTACGCGTGAGCACCGCCCGCGAAGGAGTGTCCGCATGAGCCGCTTGACCGTGTACCGAGCCGACACCTTTGTGCCCACCGAAGCCGAGAGCCAGCGCCTGCGCTTGGCGGTGGACGCCGACCCGCGCGAGATCGATTGGGCCGCTTACGCCACCATCGAATTGCAGTTCCCCAAATTCAACGATGGCCGTGCCTACAGCCAAGCCTTTTTGCTGCGCCGCCGCTTGGGCTTCACGGGCGACTTGCGCGCCGTGGGCGATGTGTTGGTGGACGAGGTCTTGTTGATGCAGCGCAGCGGTTTCAGCCAAGCCGTGTTGCGCGCCGACCAGTCCGTGGCGCACGCCGAGCAGGCGCTGCGCCAGTTCGACGGTTTTTACCAAGGCGATGCGGTGGACACCGCGCCGCGCTTCGCCAAAGGCCTCGTCGAATGAGCGCCATCGAACGCTACCAACGCCCCTCGGTCGACTTCGCGGCCAAGGTGCAGGCCAGCGTGGCGCTCTTGCAGCAATGGGGCCAGGCCCACCGGCGCATCACCCAAGCCTCCAGCTTGGGCGCAGAGGACATGGTGCTGACCCATTTGGTGCACCTGAGTGGCATACGCAGTGGGGTCTTTGTGCTCGACACCGGGCACTTGCACGCCGAAACCCTGGCCTTGATTCCGACGATCGAAGCCCGGTACGGCTTGCAGGTCGATGTGTACCAGCCCGATGCCCAGCGCTTGAGCGCGTTGTTGGCCGATCACGGCCCCGACTTGATGTTCGAGAGCATCCCGCTGCGCAAAGCCTGTTGCGCTGTGCGCAAGCTCGAGCCCTTGTCGCGCGCGCTGCAAGGCGTGGACCTGTGGCTCACCGGTTTGCGCCGCGAACAATCGCCTGAGCGCCAAGACACGGCCGTGATCGAAACCGATGGCCCCCGACGCAAGGCCAGCCCCTTGCTCGACTGGACCTGGGGCGATGTGTGGCACTTCATCGCCGAGCACCAACTGGCCTACAACCCGCTGCACGACGCTTTCTACCCCAGCATCGGCTGCGCGCCTTGCACCCGCGCCATCAGCGTCGGTGAACCCTTTCGCGCCGGACGCTGGTGGTGGGAAGACGCCAGCGCCAAAGAGTGCGGCTTGCACGTCAAACCTTGAGAACAGCACCATGAACGCCCGTACACCGATCGAATCCCTGAGCAACAGCCACCTCGATGCGCTGGAAGAAGAAACCATTTTTGTCTTGCGCGAAGTGGCCGCCGCGTTCGAGCGTCCGGCGCTGCTGTTTTC
>CAZNWS010000014.1:0-13804 GCA_964576495.1 uncultured Hydrogenophaga sp.
TTTTTTCAACCTTGGAGAACTTCTCAATGAAAAAGACCCTGATTGCTTTGGCTGCTGTTGCAGTCTCTTCCGCTGCTTTGGCTCAAGTTACCGTGACTGGTAAGTACGCTGTGGCCTACACCTCCAGCGAGTCCGCTGCTGGCGTTAAGTCCAATGGTTTTGGTACCACCGACGGTGACGTGGTCTTCACCGCTGCTGAAGACATCGGCGCTGGCATGAAAGCTGGTGCTTCTTTGGCCGTCAAGGTTCGTGGCCGTGACAGCGCCGTGACCGCTACTTCTACCAGCACCGACGCTGCTGGTGCTGCAGTGACCACCACCACCACCGTCTCTGGCGCTGCTTCCAGCACCTTGGGCGGCCGTGACGCCACCGTTTACCTGCAAGGCGGCTTTGGTCGCATCACCTTGGGTACCATCGAAGCTGGCAACGGCATCATTGGTCGCGCTTCCGCTGGCGCCCCCGTCATCGGTCAAGACAACGGTGTGACCTTGGACGGCGCTGGCAACGTGGACATGGCTTCTTTGAGCCTGCCTTTGGCCACTGGCCTGACCGCCACGGTCATGATGATCGACAGCATCGGTAACCCCGGTGGCGCTGGCATGCAATCCGCTGCAGCCACCACCGACGCCACTTTGGTTGGTTTGGCTTACGCCGCTGGCGCCATCTCTGTTGGTTTGGATCAAACCGCTTTTGGTCAGAACGCTGCTGCAGCTGGTACCGATAGCCGTACCCGCTTCTCGGCTTCTTACGACTTGGGCGCAGCCAAGGTTGGCTTTGGTTACCAAACCAAAGAAACTTTCGCTGGCGTGGCTGACGACCAGATGATGGTCGGTGTGAGCGTGCCCATGGGCGCGATCACTTTGGGCGCAACCTACGCTACCAAAGACAGCGACAACGATGCAGCTGACGCATCTGGCTACGAAGTCGGCATGAACTACGCTTTCAGCAAGCGCACCAACATGCAAGTCGCATACCGTAGCCAAGAGCTGGACGCTGCTTCTAGCGCCGCTACCGACCTGCGCGTGCGTTTGATGCACAGCTTCTAATCTCTCCGCTGGCATCCGTCAGCCTGAGGTTTAGAAACCCAAACCCCACTGTGGCAACACGGTGGGGTTTTTTCATGGGCTGGCACCAGTTGGATGGAATGAGGTGTCCCTAAAAAGCAACAAGTGAAAAGATTTTCTGAGCCGTATTGATAAAGCTCAGACGGGTGGGTTAACTAGGGTTTACCATGAGATTGGTTTCTTTAACAGGGCGCATGTCGTGCCCATTTACCCTCGAAAGTTGATATGAAAAAATCACTCATCGCTTTGGCAGTTCTCGGTTCGGTGGCGGGTGCACAAGCACAGGTCACTTTGTATGGTGTGGCAGACGTTTGGGTGGGTCGTACCGCGGCCACCGATGCCGCAGACGTGAAGACGGACGACACCCTGATGGCCTCCGGTGGCTTGAGCGGCAGTCGCTTGGGTGTGTCGGGTGAAAATGACCTTGGCAATGGTTTGAAGGGCGTGTTCAAGCTTGAGCAAGGTTTCAAGCTCGACACCGGCGAAACCAACGAATCCAGTGCTTTCACCCGTCAGGCTTATGTCGGCGTGGGTGGTGGCTTTGGTCAAGTGACCTTGGGCAAGACTTGGACCGCCATGGACGATGTCTTGGGTGCAGCCAACAGCGGCTTTGACTCTGCATTGTCGGCCAGCAACAACGTTTTGATGGTGCCCAGCACCTACCAAAGCAACCCTGGCAACACCATTAAGTACAACTCGCCCGCTTTCGGCCCCGTTTCTTTCAGTGCCAGCCACTCCATGCATGAAGGCAACGATAGCCAGCCCAACGTCACCGATTTCAGCGTGTCCTTTGCACAAGGCGCATTGGCCAGCAACTTTGCTTACCAAGAACAACGTGAAACTGGTGCTGATGTCGTCAAGTTGACCGCTGTGAACGCGGCTTATGACTTGGGCACCTTCAAACTCTTGGCCAGCGTGGGCCAGCTCAAAGCCTCTTTCAGCAAATCCACCGATGTGCAGTTGGGTGTTGACGTTCCCGTGAGCAAAGCCCTGACCGTCTCCGCAGGTTACGCTCAATCGAAAGACAATGCCGCTGCTGGCAACGGCAAGCGCACCGGTTTTGGTGTTGCCGCAGGTTACAGCTTGGCGGAGACCACCACCGTCTACGGTGGTTTGCGTCAAGCCGAACTGGACAACAGCAACGTCAAAGACAACGTCGTCGCGGTGGGCATCAAGCACGCTTTCTGATTCAGGCGTTGACTGACATCAAACCCGCTGTGGTGACACAGCGGGTTTTTTTATGTGCGGATCAATTCTTTGTCTTGGCGCTCGGCAGCAACGGTGTTGAAAGTTCGGGCACGTATCAACCGTAAATTGCATCCACATCTACGCTGATTCGTTGTGCCCTTTTTAGACTGAAACTGCAAGCCCGTTGGCTTGTCGCCCACGGGCAATCCAGCCCCAAGCGTTCAACCGCAACACAAGGAGTAAACGTATGTTCAAAAGCCTTTTGGCCAGTGCACTGGCCTTGATGACCACCCTGAGCATGGCGGCGGTGGATGTGAACAAGGCCAGCGTGGCCGATCTGGACAGCATCAAAGGCATAGGGCCGAGCATGAGCGCCAAAGTCCTGAAAGCCCGGGAGCAGGCTGTATTCAAAGACTGGACCGATTTGATCCAACGTGTGGGTGGCATCGGTCCCAAAAAAGCGGCACAACTGTCGGACAATGGTTTGACGGTCAATGGCCAAACTTTTGGCGGTGCCACTCAGAAGTCGGAAGTGAAAAAACCATGACGCCATGAAATACGCCGCCCAAGTGACCTAGGGCGGCGTATTCAAAAAAACCAACGAATTGGATCAAAACCCTTTGCTGACGCCCAGTACAAACCGTGGTTTTTCTTTGTTCACGGTGCCCGTGACCGACAAGTCATTGCCCATGTCGTAGGCCAAGCCCAGTTCGTAGTTCAAGCTGCTCACACCTTTGTCGCCCTCGACCAAAACACTGGCTTCGAGTGCTTCGGTGATGTTGTGAGCCAAGGTCAAACCCAAGGTATAGCCACTCTCAAAACCATCGCTGGTGAAAGCTTTGGTGAAAGACACGGTGGCAGGTCCATAAGCAATGTCCAAGTTCACATCGTTGCTGTTGTAGTCTTTGACGCCGGGGTACAGGTAACGGGTGACAACCAAGTCATAGCTCAAGCCATTGGCCAGTTCGTTGGCATATCCTGCGTAAAGATCCACTTCCACAGTGGATTTGAGGGACTCGCCAAATTTGCCGGTTGAGTTCCAGTTACCCACGTAAAAACCATTGGAAAAACCATAGTCAACGCCACCTTGCAATGACGGCGCAAAGTCTTTGCCTTGGTCGTCGTATGAGCTTTCGGCTCCGATGTTGAAGGACAGGCCTTCGGCTTGTGCTGCCAGTGGACTGAAGGTGGCTGCGCCGGTGATGGCCAAAGCCAACAAAGATTTTTGGACGTACTGCATGTGAACTCCTGTTACAAAAAATGACAAAACACTTAAGCACATGGCGTGCCGAAGACTTTAGCTCCTGCGGCGATGACTTTAGGCACTGTCGCTGTGCTGAAACCAGAAAGACCGCACCAGCTCGGTGCGCTCAATGTCCAATGGGCAAGTTAAATTGGAGCATCACACCCGCCACACCCAAGAAATTCAATTGCGCGCCAAAACCGTTTCGCTCGATCCCAATGGAAGGAATGATGGCAGGAGAGAATCCATTGACGTTCAAAGGCACTTTGTTTTCATAGGGCTCAACATAACCGTACAAGAGTCCTGCAGACCACTTCGCGTACAGGCCTTGTACACCGGCAAGGTTGGGATAGGTTTGGCCCCAAGGATAGATGTAAGTGCTGGGTTGACCAAACGAGTTGGAAAAGTAGGTGATGCCAGACAAATTGCCGTTGCGACGCTGCCGCTCCAATCCCACCAGCCACACAGAATGATGTTCATCGCTGGGTGTGTAGTGGTGAGTAAAGGGGGAGAACATCAGGTTCAAGCGATCGTCGGACTTGACCTGGAAAGAAAAGCCATCGCTCCAATTGACGCTTTCCGCATGAGCGACGGAGGTCAACAAGCAAGCTGTGACCATGAAGCCGATTCGAAGGCTTGAGAGAAGAAAATGAGACAAGGGCACAATCCCCAAAAATAATTTGAAGAATTTTAACTGTGACCTAGGCTGACCTGCCTGTCGTTCATGCGTACCGTTTGCTGCGCAGGTTGTTCTTCATTTCTTTGAGCAAAGGCTGCAGCTTGGTGCCGCCGATGCGCAAAGCCAAACAGGTGGCCACCACGTCGATCACCATCAGGTGCATCAGGCGCGAGGTCATGGGGCTGTACTTGTCGTAGCCCTCGGGGTGATCGGCTGCCAAATGGATATGGCCTGCTTGGGCCAAGGGCGAACCGCTGGCGGTGATGGTGATGACGCTGGCACCGTGTTTGCGGGCGATGTCGGCGGCGTCCATCAGGTCGCGCGTGCGGCCCGAGTTGGAAATGATCACCAAACAATCACCGGGGCCCAACAAGGATGCGCTCATGACCTGCATGTGGCCATCGCTGTAGGCGATGGCGTTGATGCCCAAGCGGAAAAACTTGTGTTGTGCGTCTTGCGCCACGATGCCCGAGTTGCCCGCACCAAAGAACTCGATACGGCCACGGTTTTGGTAGGTGCTGACCAAAGCATCCACCGCTTTTTCGATGGCGTGGGTGGAGGCATCGTTGCGGTAGCGCAAGAAGGCCGCCACGGTGTTGTCGATCACCTTGACCAAGATATCGCCCACTTTGTCGTCCACGTCCACGCTGCGGTGGATGAAAGGTACGCCTTCGCTGACCGTGCCGGCGAGTTTGAGTTTGAAGTCCGACAGTCCGTCGTAGCCCATGCTGCGGCAAAAGCGCACCACCGTGGGTTTGCTGACGTGAGCCCGATCGGCGAGTTCTGAAACGGGCAAGGATGCAAAGGTGCGCGGATCGAGCAGCACCAGCTTGGCCACCCGTTGTTCGGCGGGCGCCAGTGAAGACAGCGAGGCGGTGATGCGGTCGAGCATGGGGATCTCCTTGGGAGAAAATATCATTCTGAAACATTATTACATTGGATAATGCCTGTCATGAACCAACTCGACGCCCTCAAATCCTTGACCACCGTGGTGGCCGACACTGGCGATTTTTTGCAACTCGCCCAATTTCGGCCGCAAGACGCGACCACCAACCCGTCGCTCATCTTGAAAGCGGTGCAAAAGCCCGAATACGCACCGCTGTTGCAGCACACCATGGGGCAACACGGCAAAGCCGATTTGGCCCTGGCCATGGACCACCTGTTGGTTCGCTTTGGCGTTGAGATTTTGAAACACGTGCCCGGTCGGGTCTCCACCGAAGTGGACGCGCGTTTGAGTTTTGACAAGGCTGCTACTTTGATGCGGGCACGTCGCATCATGGCTTTGTACGCCGAGCAGGGCGTGGACCGCGAGCGTGTGCTCATCAAGATTGCCGCCACCTGGGAAGGCATTCAGGCCGCGGCCGAGTTGGAGCGCGAAGGCATCCACACCAACCTGACCCTGTTGTTCTCTTTTGCCCAAGCCGTCGCCTGTGGTCAAGCCAAGGTCAAGCTCATCTCGCCGTTTGTCGGTCGCATTTACGACTGGTACAAAAAGCAAGCGGGCAGCCGTTGGGATGAAACCGCGATGGCTGGCCCCAACGACCCGGGCGTGCAGTCGGTGCGCCGCATTTTCAATTTCTACAAAAAACACGGCATTGACACCGAGGTGATGGGCGCGAGTTTTCGCAACGTGGGCCAAATCACCGCCTTGGCGGGCTGTGATTTGTTGACCATCAGCCCGGAGCTCTTGGCGCAACTGGCGGCCTGCGAGGCACCGCTCAGTTTGGCATTGAACGCTCAAGCCGCCAAAGGCATGGACATTCCCGCTGTGGTTTATGACGAAGCGGGCTTCCGTTATGCGCTCAACGAAGATGCGATGGCCACTGAGAAACTGGCCGAAGGTATCCGCGCTTTTGCGGCGGACACCTTCAAGCTCGAGGCCTTGATGGTGGCTTGAGCAGGCTGCTTTAGGCCAGAGCCTTGATGCGCTTGAACAGGGGCTTGCCTACCAATAGCAACACCGCTACAAACAACAAGCTGGCGGAGATCGGGCGCGTCACAAAAGCGCTCCATTCGCCTTGGCTGATGATCAAGGCTTGTCTCAGCGATTGCTCCGCCATGGGCGCCAAGATCAGGCCCACCAGCACAGGGGCGGCTGGGAAGTCAAAGCGGCGCATCAGGTAGCCCAGCAAACCAAAGGCAAACAGCAAGCCCACATTGAACACCGAGTTGCCCGCGCCGTAGACGCCGATCACCGAGACGATGATGATGCCGGCGTACAACCAAGGGGGTGGAATTTTCAGCAGCTTGACCCACAGGCTCACCAAAGGCAGGTTGAGCACCAGCAAGATCACGTTGCCGATGTATAGGCTGGCGATCAGTGTCCACCCCAACCCCCCGTTGCTGGAAAAGAGCTGGGGGCCGGTTTGAATACCGTAGCCTTCGAAGGCCGAGAGGATCACCGCAGCCGTGGCCGAGGTGGGGATACCCAAAGTCAGCAATGGCATCAACACACCGGCGGCCGAGGCGTTGTTGGCAGCCTCTGGACCCGCCACACCTTCAATCGCCCCATGACCAAATTCTTCGGGGTGCTTGGAGAGTTTTTTCTCGGTGTAGTACGACAGCAGCGTGGGCAACTCGGCACCACCGGCGGGCATGGCCCCAATCGGGAACCCAAACAAAGCGCCACGGATCCAGGCTTTCCAAGATCGGGCCCAGTCTTGGGCGCTCATCCACAAGCTGCCCGTCATCTTCATCAATT
This sequence comes from uncultured Hydrogenophaga sp., assembly GCA_964576495.1. Classification (GTDB taxonomy): domain Bacteria; phylum Pseudomonadota; class Gammaproteobacteria; order Burkholderiales; family Burkholderiaceae_C; genus Hydrogenophaga. The sequence goes on from CAZNWS010000014.1 coordinate 6,876, forward strand.
CGCTGACTTGGCTGCTGCGACCTTGCCAAGACAGGTACAGCGCTTCGCCCACCGCGAACAAGCCCACGGCTGCCACGGTGATTTCAATGCCGTCGAGCAACTGCGCTTGGCCAAAGGTGAAGCGCATCTGGCCGGTTTGCAAATCGATACCGACCATGCCCAAAAACAAACCCAAAGCCAGGGCCACCAAACCACGCAACAGAGAGTTGCCCAAGACGGCGGAAACGGCCACCAAGGACAAAACCATCAAGCTGAAGTATTCGGCAGGACCAAACTTCAGTGCCATCTCGACGATGAGGGGCGCAAAAAACGTCAAGGCCAAGGTGCCGACGGTGCCAGCCACGAAGCTGCCGATCGCTGCGGTGGCCAAAGCTTGTCCTGCCCGGCCACGTCGTGCCATTTTGTTGCCTTCCAGCGCGGTCACCACCGAAGAGGTTTCGCCCGGCGTGTTGAGCAAAATCGAAGTGGTGGAGCCGCCGTAGGCCGCACCGTAATAAATGCCCGCGAACATCACGAACATGCTGGTGGCGGGTACGTGGTAGGTCAGAGGCAGCAACAACGCAATGGTCAGCGCTGGCCCCAAACCTGGCAGTACGCCCACCAAAGTGCCGACAAAACAGCCGACGAACCCCCACATCAGGGTAGTGGGTTGCAACGCAGTAGAAAAGCCGCTGAGCAGCGCGTCAAAAGAGGACATGGCCTACCTTCAAAATCCGAAGGGCAACGCAGGGCCCAGGCCCACACCCAACACAACGGCAAACAGCCACCAGAAAAACGCAGAGACACCGCCACAAATGGCCAATGACTTCCACCCAAATGGTGCGTCAAAGGCTTTGGCGATGCACATGCCACACAAGGTGGCGGGGATCACAAATCCGATGAAGTCCACCAAAGCCATGAACAACACGCCACCGATCAACAAGGTGGCCATGCGGCGCTGGCTACCGGGCAAAGGGGTTTGCTCCGGTGCCAGGCTTTCATCGACTTGGCGGCCGCGCCACGCACTGATGCCATAGAGCACGCTGAACAAGGTCAGTGCACCCACAATGACCGCAGGCACCAGCACGGGGCCCACGGCCATTTGAATGGCAGACTCTGGAATGACCGTCACCTGCCAGGCCGCAACCCCGCAAATGGCGATCAGGATCAGTGCAACGCGGCTCGGTGTCATGCCAGACCCAAGTCTTTCATCACCACTTCGGTGGCGCTGATGTTGGCGGTGATTTCGCGCTTGAAATCGTCGCCAGCCAAGAACACATCGGTCCACTTGCGGGTTTCAAGTTCTTTTTTCCAACCATCGGACTTGACGATCTGTGTGACCAAATTGGTCAATGCATTGGTTTGTGCGCTGGACAAACCAGGGCCGGCAAAAACGCCACGCCAGTTGGCCATGTTCACGTTCAGGCCCAGTTCGGTCATGGTGGGAACGTCCACGCCAGGGATGCGGCGGCTGCCCGATGTGGCCAAGGCAATCATCTTGCCAGCCTTGATTTGTTCTTCGAACTCGGAATAACCAGAAATACCGGCCGTGACCTGACCACCCAGAATGGCGGCGTTGGCAGGACCGCCGCCAGCGAATGCGACGTATGCGGCTTCCTTGGGACTGCGACCCAACGCTTGGATCATCATGCCCAAAATCAGGTGGTCGGTACCGCCGGCACTGCCACCGGCCACGGACACGGCTTTGGGGTTGGCTTTGATGGCATCGGTCAATTGTTTCCACGTTTTGATGTTGCCCGAAGCGGGTACCACGACCACACCGGCTTCTTCGGTCAGGCGAGCGATGGGGGTGACGTCTTTCATGGTCACGGGGCTCTTGTTCGCGATGGCTGCGCCGACCATCACCGAGCCACCCACCATCAGTGCGTTGCTTTGTCCTTTGCGTTGATTCACAAAACGTGGCAAGCCGACCATACCGCCCGCGCCGCCGACGTTCTCGAACTGCATGGAGCCAACCAAGCCAGCGGTGGTCGCCGCGCGCTCCAAGGCGCGGGCAGTACCGTCCCAACCGCCGCCGGGCGCGGCAGGCACAAACATGTTGATCACGTCGAACAGGGGTTTGGCTTGAGCCCAAGAAGGCAAGGCCAAGCTGGCGCCGGTCATGGCGCTGAGTTTGAGGAAGTCGCGTTTGGTGAAGTGCATGAAAGTCTCCTGTGTCAGAATTTGAAAGTCCAGCCAACAGGCGCTCATCGCCCTATGGTGTTGGCATTGTTGGTCAAGAGCCGCGACATTGCCTGTCAATTGGCTTTCAAAAGATGCTGGTGAATACCCTGAGTCCGCGAGTGCTGTTGGTCGAAGACACCCCTGAGTTGGCGCTCTGGGTGGGCGCGGCGTTGAGACAAGCGGGCATGGAGGTGTCTTTTGCTCAAGATGGCTGGCAAGCCCAATCGCAGTTGATGGCTCAACACGGTTTTGATGTGGTGGTCTTGGACGTGCAAATCCCAGGCCCCGACGGTTTGACCGTGCTCGAGCAGCTGCGCCAAGCCGGAGATGATGTGCCGGTGTTGATGTTGACGGCACGGGCTGGTGTGCCCGATCGTGTCCAAGGCCTGAATTTGGGGGCCGATGATTACCTGACCAAGCCGTTCGAACTGGCTGAGTTAGAAGCCCGATTGGCGGCCTTGTTGCGACGCCAGGGACGGCAGCGAACGGGTCAACTGAGTCTGGGCGAATTGAGTTTGGATGCTCATGGTGAGGTGCGTTGGCGAACCGAGCTTTTGGCCCTCTCCAAGCGAGAAACCGCAGCACTCAGAGAACTCTTGAACTCGGCCAACAAAACCGTGAGCAAAGACCGGTTGCATCGCTCAGTGTTCAGCGACGAAGAAGCTGGCTTGGACGCGTTAGAAGTGTTGGTACACCGTTTGCGGAAGAAACTCGATCAGTACACCCAATCCACCGTGTGCATCACGACCTTTCGTGGTCTGGGTTATATGCTGACTTTGGCCAAGCCATGAAAGCGCCCGATTGGTCATCGGCTTCTTTGCGCCAACGCTTGTTGGTGTGGTTGCTGGTGCCCTTGATTGTGTTGATTGCGGTCAATGCGTGGTGGACTTATGGGCGAGCGGTGCAAGTCGCTGATGAGGCTCACGATCGCTCTTTGTATTTGGCTACTCGGACTTTGGCTGAAGAATTGCAGTGGGTGGACGGCGCTTTGCGTTTGGATGTCCTCAAGGGCGCAGGTTATTTGTTTGAAAATCACACCGGAGCGCGTTTGCTCTATCGCATTGACAGCGACAACGGACGTTGGCTGGCCGGTAACCCCGAAGTGCCGCTCATGGTCACGGATGGGCCTTCGTCGGTGAAGTTTTTTGCTTTGGTCGGTTTTGCCGATGGGGTGTACCGCGGCGAAGCGGTTCGAATCGCGCGTTTGGTGCACGTGGTGGATGGTGCGCCCACGTCACCGCCGGTGGTTCAAATCACCGTCATGGAGACGCGAGAGGTCCGTGATCAGCTCATTGCTCAAGTTTTGCGAGAAACTTTGGTGGGGCAAGCTTGGGTACTTTTGGCGGTTGCCATATTGGTGATCGTGGGAGTGCAGCGCGGTATTCGACCCTTGGAGGCGTTTCGCCGCCGCCTGGCCGACCGATCAGACGACGACTTTTCACCGATCCGATTGACGCAAACACCCCAGGAGTTGCAGCCTTTGATCGACACGCTCAATGCCCACTTGGCTCGTTTGGGTCGTTTGATTGTCATACGCAAACGGTTCTTGGACAACGCCGCGCATCAAATCAGAACACCGTTGACCATCTTGAAAACGCAAGCCGATTTGCTCTTGCGCGGTCAAGCAGGTTCTAACCAAGCGGATCTGATCCATGCCATTCACCGCACAGCAGGTGATGCGGCACGTTTGTCTGAGCAACTGCTGGCATTGACCCAGGTGGAGCATGCGGGGGATATGCAGCATTGGGAAACGGTGGATTTGGTGTCCCTGGCCCGATCGGTCACCGAGGCCCGATTGCTCCAAGCGCACGAGCGAGGTGACGATTTGGGTTTTGAGACCGACATGGTGCGCTGTGAGGTTCAAGGCGTGCCCTTGTTGTTGAGCGAGGCCTTGAGTAACTTGATTGACAACGCCATGGTGCACGGTGGGTCTGGGGTGCATATTACCGTTCGTGTCGGCGCGAGGTGGTTGGAGGTGCAAGACAATGGTCCCGGTATCGCGCCCGAACACCAAGCGTATGTGTTTGAACGCTTTTACCGAGGTGCCCGCGATCCCAACGTCAAGGGCAATGGTTTGGGTCTTGCGATTGTCAGAGAAATTGCTTTGCAGCACCAAGCCCAATGGTATTTGCAAAGTCCTGTTGTCGATGGGCGTGGGACCCGTATTCGACTCTCATGGCCTGAGACGGCGTTTAGGAGTGTTCATTGACCGATGTTTTGATCAGCGAAGTCGGCCCTCGCGACGGACTGCAGTCCATCCATACCGTTATGCCCACCGAAGCCAAGTGCCGCTGGATCGACGCGCTGGCCGCCGCTGGTTTGCGCGAAATTGAGGTGGGCTCTTTTGTTTCACCCAAGCTGTTGCCACAAATGGCCGATACCGCGCAGGTGGTTCAACACGCAAAGCGCCACGTAGGTTTGCGCGTCATGGCCTTGGTACCCAACCTCCATGGCGCGGAGGCCGCGCTGACGGCGGGCGTACACAAAATTACCGTGCCGGTCTCGGCCAGCGAGGCGCATTCTTTGGCCAATGTGCGCAAGACCCACGAGCAGATGCTCGCCGAGTTGCATGCCGTGGTGCAGCGCGTGCGCGAGCACAACGCGGAAAACCCTGGTGCGGAGGTCGGTGTGGAGGTGGGCCTCTCCACCGCGTTTGGTTGCACCTTGCAAGGCGGGGTTCCCGAAGACGGCGTGATCCGTTTGGCCGTGGCTTGCGCCGAGGCTGGGGTCGACGAGGTCGGTTTGTCCGACACCACCGGTATGGCGCATCCGGCGCAGGTGCGGCGTTTGTTTCAGCGTTTGTTTGCTGAGCTGGGCGAGCGTGCCGGTGCAGCCCACTTGCACAACACGCGGGGTTTGGGCTTGGCCAATGCGTTGGCTGCGCTCGATGTGGGTGTGCGTGCGTTCGACAGCTCGCTAGGAGGCTTGGGTGGTTGCCCTTATGCGCCGGGTGCTTCGGGCAATGTGGTGACCGAAGACCTGGTCTTCATGCTGCACGCCATGGGTCGCCACACCGGCGTGGACTTTGAGGGTTTGTTGCGCGCCCGACAGGTGCTGCACCAAGCGTTACCGAACGAGCCGCTGTATGGCATGGTGCCTGAAGCCGGCTTGCCCAAAGGATTCGAATGGACAACGCGATGAGCAAAACATTGCCCTATGCGGGTTTACGGGTGGTGGAGTTCACCCACATGGTCATGGGCCCCACCTGCGGTCTGGTCTTGGCCGATTTGGGTGCCGAGGTCATCAAGGTCGAACCCCCAGCGGGCGACAACACGCGCCGCTTGCTCGGATCGGGCGCGGGCTTTTACCCGCTCTTCAACCGCAACAAAAAAAGCTTGGTGCTCGATTTGCACACGCCCGAAGGCCACGAGGCCGCTTTGCGCCTGATCGCCACGGCCGATGTGGTGAGCGAAAACTTCAAAGACGGCACCATGCGCAAGCTGGGCTTGGACTTTGAGACCCTGAGCGCGAACCACCCGCGCTTGATTTACGTGAGCCATAAAGGCTTTCTGCCCGGACCTTACGAGCACCGCACCGCGCTCGACGAGGTGGTGCAGATGATGGGCGGCTTGGCCTACATGACCGGCCGCCCTGGCGACCCTTTGCGCGCAGGATCGTCGGTCAACGACATCATGGGGGGCTTGTTCGGTGCCATCGGTGTGATGGCCGCGTTGGCCGAGCGCGAGCGCACCGGCTTGGGGCAGCGCGTACAAAGCGCGCTGTTTGAGAACAACGTATTTTTGGTTGCGCAACACATGATGCAATACGCGATGACGGGCAAGCCCGCTGCGCCCATGCCCACGCGCATCTCGGCTTGGGGCATCTACGACGTGTTCAATGTCCAAGGCGGCGAGCAGATTTTCTTGGCGGTGGTCAGCGACACGCAGTGGGCCATTTTTTGCCGCGCTTTTGGGTTTGCCGATTGGTTGGCCGACGAGCGACTGCGCAGCAACAACGACCGCGTTCGCGAACGTGCGTGGCTCATTCCGGCCTTGCGCGAACGTTTGCAACACCACACCCGCGCTGAATTGGCCGATCTTTTCGAGCGCGAAGGTCTGCCGTTTGCGCCCATCACCGCACCGCACGAGTTGCTGGACGACCCACACCTCTTGGCCACCGGTGGTTTGGCGCCCATCACCCTGCCTGATGGCGAACGCGCCGGTCAAACCGCGGCCACGGCCTTGCTGCCCTTGAGCATGGGGGGCGAGCGTTTGGGCGTTCGTTGTGACCCGCCGCGTTTGGGGCAAGACAGCGTGGACCTGTTGGTCTCGCTGGGGTATTCCCAGGCCGAGGCCGAGCGTTTGTCGCGGGGTTCATCCGCGCAGGCCTGAATCGATAAGGCCAATGAAAAACCCCGCGAGGCTCGCGCCCGCGGGGTTTTTTAGGGCTTGAGGGCCGAAACCCTCAGGCGTTGGGCGATTACATGCCCATGCCGCCCATACCACCCATGCCGCCCATGTCGGGCATGCCGCCACCGGCTGGGGCGTCTTCTTTGGGGGCTTCAGAGACCATGCACTCGGTCGTGAGCATCAACGAGGCCACCGATGCGGCGTTTTGCAACGCGGTGCGGGTCACTTTCGTGGGGTCCAAGATGCCCATTTCGATCATGTCGCCGTAGGTGTCGTTGGCGGCGTTGAAGCCGTAGTTGCCTTTGCCGGCCAAGATGGCGTTGACCACGACCGATGGCTCGCCACCAGCGTTGTAGACGATCTCGCGCAGGGGGGCTTCGATGGCTTTCAACACCAGTTTGATACCGGCGTCTTGAT
>CAZNWS010000015.1:0-13464 GCA_964576495.1 uncultured Hydrogenophaga sp.
CTTGACGATGAAGATGATCTGTTCCGCGATGTTTTTGGAATGATCGCCCACACGCTCGATCGATTTGGCCAAGAACAAGAGGTCCAAACTGGGCGAAATCGTTCGAGCGTCTTCCATCATGTAGGTGATGAGCTTGCGCAAAAAGCCGTTGTACTCCGTGTCCACTTCGTTGTCTTGCTTGATGATGGCCACCGCCATCTGAGTGTCCAAACGGGCAAATGCGTCCAAGGTTTTGCGCAGCATCATGGTGGTGAGGTCTGCCGCCATGCGCAGCTCAGATGTCGGCAAATTGCGAGGAGTCCCGTTTTGCAAAATCGACTTGACCATACGGGCCATGCGTGCGACTTCATCTCCCGCACGCTCCAAGTTTTGGGTGGTGCGGGAAATGGCCATCAAAAAACGCAGGTCGCGCGCCGTGGGTTGGCGGCGGCCAATGGTGGAAATGATCTCTTGGTCGATCAAGAGCTCCATCTCGTTGATGCGGCGCTCGTTTTCAATGACACGTTCGGCGGTCTCTAGGTTCATGTGAACCAAAGCCTGCACGGCTTGGTTGAGCTGGGATTCAACCAAGCCCCCCATTTCCAAGACGTGGGTGGAGATGGAATTGAGCTCTGCGTCGAACTGGCTGGAGATGTGTTTATCGGACATGGTGTGCTCCTGATGGGGTAACGATCAACCGAAACGACCGGTGATGTAGTCCTCGGTTTCGGTTTTGGTGGGCTTGAAGAAAATCTGCTCGGTTGAACCAAACTCCACCAATTCACCCAAATACATGTAGGCGGTGAAATCGCTGCAGCGTGCTGCTTGTTGCATGTTGTGGGTCACGATGGCGATGGTGTAATCCTGCTTCAACTCGTGAACCAACTCTTCCACTTTACCGGTGGAGATCGGGTCCAAGGCCGAAGTGGGTTCGTCGAGCAAGAGCACCGAGGGCTTGACGGCCACGCTGCGTGCGATGCACAGGCGCTGTTGCTGGCCACCCGAGAGCGACAAACCACTTTGGCTAAGCTTATCTTTGACCTCTTTCCACAAAGCGGCCTTGGTCAGCGCCCACTCGACACGCTCATCCATCTCGTCGCGGCTGAGGTTTTCATACAAACGCACACCAAAAGCGATGTTGTCGTAGATGCTCTTCGGGAACGGGTTGGGGCGTTGAAACACCATTCCGATGCGTGCCCGCAGCAAATTCAAGTCTTGCTTTTTTTCCAGAATGTTTTGACCGTAAAACAAAATCTCACCCTCGGCGCGCTGGCCTGGGTAGAGGCTGTACATCCGGTTGAGCGTGCGCAACAAAGTGGACTTTCCGCAGCCCGAGGGGCCAATGAAAGCGGTGACTTTGCGCTCGGCAATGTTCAGGTTGACGTCTTTCAAACCTTGGAACTTACCGTAGAAAAAGTTCAGGTTGCGCACTTCCAGTGCAGGCGTCAGAGAGGTGTTGGTGTCGGTCATGTTGAATTCCTTTAATGGGGCCTCAAACCGTGGATTTGCTGCGGAAGAAGACACGGGCCAAGATGTTGAGCAGCAAGACGGTCAAAGTGATGAGCAAAGCACCGCCCCAAGCCAAATCGATCCAATTCTCATATGGACTCATGGCGAATTGGAAAATCACCACCGGCAAGTTGGCCATCGGTGCTTCCATGTTGGTGCTGTAAAACTGGTTGTTCAAGGCGGTGAACAAGAGGGGCGCAGTCTCACCACTGATGCGGGCCACGGCCAGCAATAAGCCGGTGATCACACCACTTTTGGCGGCGCGCAAAGTGACCATCGTGGACACCTTCCAACGGGGAGCACCCAAAGCAAACGCCGCCTCACGCAAAGTCCCAGGCACCAAGCGCAGCATGTTTTCGGTGGTGCGCATGACCACGGGAATCGCGATCAAAGACAAAGCCAAGCTGCCGGCATAGCCAGAGAAATTACCCACGGTGGCCACCGCAATCGCATAGACGAAGAGCCCCAAGACGATGGACGGCGCCGACAACATGATGTCGGTCACAAAACGGGTGAACTCAGCGGTTTTGCTGGTGTCACCGTATTCGGTGAGGTACACACCGGCCAAAATGCCTATGGGGGTGGAGACGACCACGGCCAAGCCGACGATCATCAAGCTGCCCACGATGGCATTGCGCAGACCACCGCCTTCGGAGCCGGGTGCTGGCGTGTCTTGGGTCAACAAGCCGATATCCAAGGCCGCAAAGCCATTGGAAAACAGCACAAACAGAATCCACAACAAAGCACTCAAGCCAATGGCCATGGCCGTCATGGACAGGGTCAGCCCCACCACATTGGTGATGCGACGGCGTCGGTAAAGGGGGGAGGTGTTCATGTTCATCGGTTACCTTTGGCTTTTTCGGTGCGGATGATCAGCCATTTGGCCAAAGCCAATACCACGAAGGTGATACAAAACAGCAAGAAACCCAGTGCAAACAAGGTGTTGAAATGCAGGAATTCGGCTTCGCCAAATTCGTTGGCCAGCACCGACGCGATGGATGTGCCTGGCGAAAACAAAGACGTGGGCATGCGGTTGGCGTTGCCAATGACGAAAGTCACGGCCATGGTCTCGCCCAGCGCACGTCCCAAGCCCAGCATCACGCCGCCAATCACCCCTGTTTGGGTGTAGGGCAAAACAATCTTTCTTACCACCTCCCATGTGGTGCAGCCAAGGCCGTAAGCGGATTCGCGCAGAATGGGCGGGGTGATTTCAAACACATCGCGCATCACCGCGGCCACAAACGGCAACACCATGAACGCCAGAATGATGCCAGCGGCCATGATGCCCAGACCGTTGGTAGCACCGCCAAACAGCCATCCCACCAACGGCATGCCCCCCAATACATTTTGCAGTGGGACCTGCAGGTAGTCGGCATACACCGGGGCGAACACGAACAAACCGAACATGCCGTAAATGATCGAGGGCACAGCGGCCAGCAACTCCACAGCGGTCCCCAACGGCCGGCGCAACCAGACGGGACAGGTTTCGGTCAAAAACACCGCCACACCGAAGGCCAAAGGCACCGCCAAAATCATGGCAATACCGGCACTGAGCACCGTGCCGACAATGGCAATGGCAGCGCCAAACTCTTCATTGACGATGTCCCACTCCACGTACCACAGGAAGTGAGCGCCAAACTTGGCAAACGTTGGCCAAGCGTTGATGAACAAAGAAACGATGATGCCCACCAAAGCAACCAAGACCAACAGCGAAAACGACTGGGTCAGGCGGTGGAACAAAGCGTCTTGGAAGCGCTGCCGCTTGGCCACGGCCACCATGTTGGGGCTGGGCAGTTCAGCAGAAGACATCGCAGGGGATGATGGGTTCATGGTGTGAGGGGTGAGCCGTCGAAAACTAGAAAAATCGTCTCAGAATAACAAAGCACCGACACCCCACTCAGGGTGTCGGTGGACATCGATCAACTGGCATCGATGCCAACTTGCCCAATCATTTCGTCTTGACTTGCGTCCAAACGCGATCGCGAATTTGCTTGGTCAACACGTCGGGCAGGGGCACGTAGTCGAGGTCCAGGGCCATTTGCTTGCCGTTTTTGAAGGCCCAGTCAAAGAACTTCAACACTTCAGCGGACTGAGCTTTATCGGCGGGGTCCTTGTACATCAAGATGAACGAGGCGGTGGTCACGGGGTAAGCCTTGTCACCCGGCTGGTTCACGATGGACACCCCCATACCGGGAACGCTGAACCAGTCAGCACCCGATGCCGCGGCTTGGAAAGTGTCGTCGCCAGGCATGACGAATTTGCCGTTTTTGTTTTGCAAGGCCATCACAGCGATGTTGTTGCGTTTGGCGTAGGCGTATTCCACATAACCCAAAGCACCTTTGGTGCGGGTCACGTTGGCGGCCACACCTTCGTTGCCCTTGCCGCCCACGGAGGTGGGGGCAGGCCACTTGACGGCGGCGCCCTTGCCCACGGTATCTGCCCATTCTTTGCTCACGGAGCTGAGGTAGTCGGTCCAGTTAAAGGTCGTGCCAGAACCGTCGGCACGGTGGACCACGGTGATCACCATGTCGGGCAATTTCTTGCCTGGGTTCAAAGCAGCCAGTTTGGGGTCGTTCCACTTGCTGATCTTGCCCATGAACATTTCGGCCAAAACAGGGCCGGTCACGCGCAATTCGCCTTTACCAAAGCCATCCAGATTGAACACGGGCACCGTGCCGCCAATGATGGCTGGGAACTGCACCATGCCGTCTTTGTCCAAGTCTTCACCTTTGACGGGCGCATCGGTGGCACCAAAGGCCACGGTTTTGGCGCGGATCTGGCGAATACCGCCGGAAGACCCGATGGATTGGTAGTTCAGGCCGGTGCCGGTGGCGGCTTTGTAAGCTTCAGCCCATTTGGCATAGATGGGGAAGGGGAAAGTGGCGCCAGCGCCGGTGATGTCGGCCGCGATGGCTTGACCCATGCCCATGGCCACCAAGCCAACGGCTGCCACGGTTTTCAAGAAATTGCGTTTGTGGTTCATCAGAATCCTTTCGGTGGTTGGTTTGAACAGGATTGACTGTATGAACCGCATGTGACAGCCGTGTGACAAAGTGGGGTTGATTGATAAAAAAACGCCTTTGGTCATGCGGCACAATGCTGGCTTGTCTGAATTCAGGGGCCCACGACCCCCGCGCTGCATGCAAAACGGTACCCTCCTCGCCGCCCTGGACTTGGGCTCCAACAGCTTTCGCATGGAAATTGGCCGCTACCAGTCGGGCCACATCGAACGCATGGAGTACCTCAAAGAGACCGTTCGCCAAGGCAACGGCCTGGATGCTCAAAAAAATCTCAGCTTAGATGCCATGGAGCGCGGTTGGGCTTGCTTATCCCGCTTTGCCGAACGGTTGGAGGGATTCAAAAAAACCCAAGTGCGGGCTGTGGCCACGCAAACCCTGCGCGAGGCCAATAACCGCCAAGCTTTTTTATCGCAGGCTCAACGCATTTTGGGCTTTCCCATTGAGGTCATCTCTGGCCACGAAGAGGCCCGACTCATCTACCAAGGGGTCTCTCGCCTGCTGCCCCATTCCGACGAGAAACGCTTGGTCGTGGACATCGGCGGGCGCTCCACCGAAATGATTTTGGGTCAAGGCTACACATCGCACGCTTTGGAGTCCTACCGCCTCGGTAGCGTGGCATGGTCCAACAAGTATTTTGACAAGGGTCAATTCACGCAAAAAGCTTTTAAAACTGCTGAAGTGGCGGCATTGGCGGTCTTGGATGAAGCGCTCGACACCTTCCCGCCCAGTGAATGGACGGTGGCCTATGGGTCGTCGGGGACGGTGGGTGCGGTGGCCGAAATTCTGGGGCAAAACGGTTGGGCCAGTGGCCTGATCACACGCCCGGGTCTGGATTGGTTACAAGATCGCCTGATCGAAGCCGGCTCCATCCACAAGCTCAGACTCGATGGCATCAAAGAAGACCGGTTGGCCGTCATTGGTGGCGGCTTGAGCGTCTTGCGAGCGATTTTTGAACTCTTCGGTCTGGACCAAATGCTGCCAGCCCAAGGTGCCTTGCGCCAAGGCGCTTTGTACGACCTCATCGACCGCGAAACCGACGCCAGCGACGTGCGCGAACGCACGGTCGGTTGGTTATCCCAACGCTTCAGCATCGACACCGCTCAAGCCCAACGTGTGCAGCAAGTCAGCACCGCCTTGTTCGAACAAATCGCTGTCGGCGATCAAAGCCAAGAACGTTACTCACAAAAACTGGTTTGGGCTGCTCGTTTGCACGAAATCGGAGCCCACATTTCCCATGAGCGCGCACATCACCATGGTGGCTACATCTTGGACCATGTGGATGCACCGGGCTTTTCCATTCCCGAGCAGCACCGCATGAGTCGCTTGGTCATGGGCCAGCGTGGGAAATTGAAAAAACTCGATGCCGACCTCAACGACGAGCTGTTCGCCAAGCAACTCATCGCCATGCGATTGGCCGTCTTGTTGTGCCATGCACGCAAAATGCCCGAATACCAAGACTTGGAGCTCTGCTACCTAGGCCACGGTTTTGAGCTGATCACGCCGCCTGGGTGGGCCAAACGCTATCCCCAATCGGCCTGGCTCTTGGAGGAAGAAGTGTTGGCTTGGCAAAAATCACCCTGGTCGTTCCGCATCGACTGGCGTTGAAATTTGACACAAAAACGAACCATACGGTTTATACTGTTCACACCATTAACCAGGAGTGAGCATGAGCAACAAAAATAACCCCAAAAAAGTCAAACTTGTTCGCGACAGCTTCAGCCTACCCAAGGCCGAATACGCCTGCATCGACACACTCAAAAAGCGCGCCATGACCATGGGCATGTCCGTCAAGAAAAGTGAATTGCTGCGTGCGGGCCTGATGTGGCTCAACGGCGCCAGCGACAGCGCACTCAAAGCGGCACTGACAGCGGTGCCCACCCTGAAAACTGGCCGCCCTGCCGCTGAAGCCGTCAAGTCACCCGTCGCCAAGCCTGCCGTGAAATCGCCCGTCAAAGCCGCCGCACCGCGCAAAGCCCCTGTGGTCAAGAAAGCCTCAGCCACTGCCAAGAGCGCCGCAAAAGCCCCTGCCAAAGCACCGGCGAGCCGCGCACGCCGCCCTGCCCCAGCAACCAAAGCCAAACCGGCGGTTTAAACCGTTTGGGGGGTTTGAACGGTGTAGATCACCGTTTGACCCTCCAGCCCTTCGCCATCGCTGTCACGGTAACGCAACCACCACACCGAGCCCTTGCGTACTGCGTGCTCGGTCGGCCCTTGGGTCAGCACATTGCCCACCACCATCCCCAAGGTGGGCTGGTGCCCCACCAACATGACCGGGGTTTTGGCGTTTGGCCAGTGAGCACAGGCCAGCAATGCCTCCGGCATGGCGCCGGGCGCCAAAGTCGCCACCGTTTTAAAAGGCCGACCCAGCGCCTTGGCAGTGTCTTGGGCGCGGCGCGCAGGACTCACCAAAATCAAGGTATTGGCTGGTAAGTGGCGTTCAAGCCAGTCGGCCATGCGTTTGGCTTGGCGCTCGCCCTTGTCCGTCAAACGGCGTTTGAGGTCCAATTCATCGCCTTGCAAGCCCGCATCGCCCTTGGGGTGGACCTCGGCGTGCGCATGCCGCCACAAGATCAGGTCCATTGCGCTCCCCTCACTGTCCGTAGCGCTGCATCAGACTGCCCTGCGCCGACAACGCGGGTATTTTTTTACCCTCGGCTTGGCTGCTGACGGTGACGTAGCGGCCATCGGCTTGCAACTCCCACGCGTCTTGGTTGTCGTGCAAATAGGCCGTCAAGCATTCGTCGATGATGCGCTGGCGCAGTTGCGGATCGGTCACCGGCCAAGCCAACTCCACACGGCGCAACATGTTGCGGTTCATCCAGTCGGCACTGGAGAGCCAAAGCTCTTCGTGTTCACCATGGCGGAAATAAAACACCCTGGAGTGCTCCAATAGCCGTCCAATCACCGAACGGATGCGAATGTTATCGGTCTGACCCGGCACGCCGGGCGCCAAGATGCAAGCGCCACGCACGATCAGATCGATCTTGACCCCTTGCTCAGACGCATGGATGAGCGCCTTGGCCAAAGGCTCGTCGGTGAGCGCGTTCATCTTCAAGATGATGCGGCTGTCTTGACCCGCTTTGGCCGCATCGGCCACCGCTTGCATGCGATCGACCATGGCCTTGTGCAAATAAAACGGCGCCATCAACACCTTGTTGAGTTTGGGCAAGCGGCTCTGGCTGGCCAAGTGCAAAAACACCTGATCCAAGTCGGCGGTCAGTGCTTGGTCGGCGGTGAGGTAGCTGATATCGGTGTACAGCCGGGCGGTGCCGGGGTTGTAGTTGCCGGTGGACAAATGGCCGTAGCGGCGCAGCTTGCCCTTTTCGCGTCGCGTGACCAAGAGCATCTTGGCGTGGGTTTTTAAGCCGACCACACCGTAGACCACTTGAGCGCCAACCGATTCCAAGCGTTCGGCATAGGTGATGTTGGCTTCTTCGTCGAAGCGGGCTTTGAGCTCCACCACCGCCGTGACTTCCTTGCCCCGTTGTACCGCCTCGCGCAATAACTCCATCAGTTCGGACTTGGCGCCGGTGCGGTAGATGGTTTGTTTGATCGCCAGCACATTCGGGTCCATGACCGCTTCGCGCAAAAAGGCCAGCACCGCGTCAAAACTTTCGTAGGGCTGATGGATGAGCACATCGCCTTGGTTGAGACGCTCAAAAAACGACTGCCCTCGGTGCAAAGCCACAGGCCAACCGGCGGTGTAAGGCTCGAACCGCAGGGCTGGGGCGTTGACCTTGTCGATCAACTGCGTCAAACGCACCAAGTTCACCGGCCCAGGCACCCGATACAGCGCCATATCGGGCAAACCGAACTGCTGCAACAAGAACCGCGACAAAAATTCCGAACAACCCGCCGACACCTCCAAACGCAGGGCTTGGCCATAGTGGCGCTCTTGTAAACCTTTGCGCAAAGCGGTGCGCAGGTTCTTCACCTCTTCCTCGTCCACCGCCAAATCGGAGTGACGCGTCACACGGAACTGGGAAAATTCGGTCACTTGCCGGCCGGGGAACAAATCGCCCAAGTGTGAGCGGATCAGGCTGGAGATGGACACGAAGTGGCTTTGCTTCGAACCCTTGGTCGTGGGCATCTGAAAGAAGCGCGGCAAGCTGCGCGGCACCTTGACGATGGCGATTTCATTTTCCCGACCAAACGCGTCCTTGCCCGTCAACCGAACGATGAAATTCAAAGACTTGTTGGCCACCTGAGGGAATGGGTGCGCTGGGTCCAAGCCCACGGGCATGAGCATGGGCTGGACTTCGTTCACAAAGTAGTCTTTCACCCAACGGCGCTGGGTGGCGTTGCGCTCGCCGTGCGAGACGAGCTTGATGCCTTTTTTCTCCAACAAGGGCAACAATTCGTCGTTGTAAATGGCGTACTGCTGGGCCACAAGTTCATGGGTTTTGGCGGCCAAGCCTTCGTAAGAAGCCACGGAATAGAGGCCACTCTTGTCGTTGGTGAGCGCTGCACCCAAATGCGCTCCCATGCGCACCTCAAAGAACTCGTCCAAGTTTGACGACACGATGCACAGATAACGCAAACGCTCCAACAAGGGCACTTGAGGTCGCCGCGCCCAATCCATCACCCGCTCGTTGAACGCGAGGATGGAGTGATCACGATCCAAAAACAGGGGTTTGGTGGTCGACATGGGGATGTGCATCAATCAAGCATACAACGGAGACAAACGGGCCGATGCCAAAGTCACCGAATGAAGCTGGCCATCAAAACCTTCAAGACAAGCGGTTTGGCTGTCTAGATGTGCGCTCATGGGCTCAGCCGAAGGTGCTTCGCAGACCCGCCCCAGCCAACGCTCCAGCGTGCTCAAACGTGGCGCCTCACCCAACCGCAAACGATGACCATGAGCTCCCTCATGCACCACCGCTGGCACAACAGCCAAGCGCCCCCAGCGCCGGCCAGACCAAGCGAGCAAGGGGGGTGTATTCGACACCAAAAACACCCGACATCCCTTACGGGCCTTTTTCAGGGTTTTTTGCAACACATCGACGTGGGACTGAGGCCACGCCCGTTGGCTACGCCAAGCAACGGCATCCACCACTTCACCTGAGACATAGAGGTACTGACTGGGGTGATTTTTTAAAAATGCCAAGATTTCATTGGCCCGGCAGTCGGGATGTCCCAAACGCCAATCGGCCATGAACACGCTGCGGTATTGGGCGCGTTCAGGCCCTATGCTGATCACGTCTTCCATAGGGTCCTGCAAGGCAGTGAACGTGTCCAGATTGATCATGCGCCACCCAAAAAATGTTTGCGGTAACGCGCGGGCAAATCGTGCATGCGCATGAGCATGGGCAGGTCGGCAGCATTGAAATCTGGATCCCAAGCCGGAGGCCCCAAAACCTTGGCACCCAAACGCAGATAGCCTTTGATGAGCGCAGGCGGCTCCACGTTGAGCTGGTCGTCTAAATGCTCAATGGGCAAAGGCAAACGCGGTCGCACGTGCAAATCGATGCTGGCCAGATGCCGGTCTTTGAGCTGTCGCCAGATGCTCGCCGCGGCGTGGCCACCGCCCACCCTGCCATGAGGGCCCTGGTGGTGCATGGGGATGCTGGCACAACCGATCATGGTGTCAAGTTCGTTGCGGACCATGAACTCGGTGAGTGCGCCCCACAAAGCCAATATCACACCGCCGTGACGGTGCTCTGCATGCACACAACTGCGCCCCAACTCAACCATGCGCTCACGGATGTGACGCAGGCGGGTCAAATCAAATTCGGTATCGGTATAAAAACCACCCAAGCGCTGGGCTTGAGCTGGGGTCAACACCCGGTAGGTACCAATCACATCTCGGGATTTCGCGTCGCGCACCAAGAGGTGCTCACAAAAATCGTCGAACACATCCACATCATGCCCAGGGATGGTTTGAGGCAACACAGCACCCATCTCCCCCGCGAAGACTTGGTGTCGCAGTCGTTGGGCTTCGCGAACCTCGTCTTGGTGTTTGGCCCAGGCCACCTCAATCGGTTCTGCTGATCGGTTGTTCGCTGAAACCGCTGTTGTGCTTGGCACAAGACGAGGCAATGTTTGCGGGAGCGCATGGGGTGACAGCGTGAAGGTGGGCGTTGGCAACTCTTTCATCGGAGCTCCTTTGACTTCATGGGTTGAGGCTTGGTTTGAAATGCATGGGTTTATTTTTGAGAACCGATATGACACCTTCAAGTCAACTCTGTGACATTGCGGTGAAGGTGATAGCGTCACAAAAACTTCTTGTCGAGTTCACAAATTCGTCAAACCCAAACCACAAGATAGGAGTCCCATCCATTCTTCAAGGACAACCATGGACACCCGCCCCAACGCCCATTTCAATGACGAAGATTCCAACACCAGCGCCAACCCGGCGTTTGAACAGATCGCCCAGGCCCGCATGAGCCGTCGCGGCTGGCTGCAAGGTGCGGCCAGCGTGGGTTTGGCTTCTGGCGCGGCCTTGGCCGTGCCCAGCGCACAAGCCGCCACACCTGTGGCACCGGTCAAACAACTCGGATTTAAAGCCGTGAACAAAAGCTTGGCCGACACCGTCGTGGTCCCCGAGGGCTACCAAGCACAAGTGCTGTACGCCTTGGGTGATCCCTTGAATGCCAACGTGCCCGCCTTCAAAAACGACGGCAGCGATACCCACTTTGACCAGCGCGCCGGCGACCACCACGACGGCATGGAGTGGTTTGGCTTGGACGCACAAAACCGCCCCTCCAACAGCTTCACCGCTCGCGGTTTGTTGGCCATCAACCACGAAGCCACGACCGACGAAAAGCTCAGCTCGTTCTTCCTGCACACCAACGGCGGCACGTCCACCCTGCCTCGTCCTGCCGCTGAAATCGACAAAGAGTTGATGATCCACGGCCTGTCGGTGGTGGAAGTGCGCACCAACGGCAAGCGCTGGTCGTACGAGCAAAGCTCGCCGTACAACCGCCGCGTCACCACCATGACCCCAGCCGAGCTGCGCGGCCCTGCACGCGGCAGCGAACATTTGGTCACCAAGTACAGCGCTGATGCCACGGTGTGCCGCGGCACCCTCAACAACTGCGGCACGGGCAAAACCCCATGGGGCACCTTGGTCTCGGGCGAAGAAAACTGGTTCGGCTACTTTCACCGCGATGCCCAAGACGACACCCGCCGCAACAAAGACAAGTCCATCCAAGCCCTTAACCGCTACGGTCGTAAGGCTGGCGCGGCCAGCCGCCACGGCTGGGAAAGCGGCGGCGCGGATGACCGCTTTGCCCGTTGGAACAACGGTGCCGTCGGCGCATCGGCCAAAGACGACTACCGCAACGAGATGAACACCTTCGGTTATGTCGTTGAACTCGACCCCTACCAGCCCAACTCGGTCTTGCGCAAGCGCACCGCCTTGGGTCGCATGGGTCACGAATCGGTGTCCTTTGGTATCCCCGTCAAAGGCCAACCCATCGTGGCTTATATGGGCGACGACGCACGCGGTGAGTACATCTACAAATTTGTGTCCAAGGCCGCGTGGGACCCCAAAGACGCACAAGGCGCGAACCGCTTGTCGGCGGGCGACAAATACCTCGACGAAGGCACTTTGTTTGTGGCTCGTTTCAAAGACGATGGCCAGGGTGAATGGGTGGAGTTGTCGATGAACAACCCCGTGATCGCCAACAGCTCCTACTTTGAGTTCAAGTCCAACGCCGACGTGGCCATCTTCACCCGTTTGGCCGCCGACGCCGTGGGCGCCACCAAAATGGACCGTCCCGAGTGGAGCGGCGTGAACCCCAAAAACGGCGAGGTCTACATCACCTTGACCAATAACAGCCAACGCAAAGCCGACACGACCGACGCGGTCAACCCCCGTGCTTACAGCGACATGAAGGGCAGCAAGGAAAACAAGGGCAATGTGCACGGCCACATCGTTCGCATGGCCGAGGTCAAACCCACCGACACCAACTTCAAGTGGGACATCTACCTGTTTGCCTCGGAAGCCGACGCCAATCGAGACACGATCAACCTGTCGTCCTTGACCGACAGCAACGACTTGTCTTCGCCCGACGGTTTGGTGTTCAGCCCCGCCACGGGCGTGTGCTGGATCCAAACCGACGACGGTGCTTACACCGACAAGACCAACTGCATGATGCTGGCTGCTTTGCCTGGCCAAGTGGGCGACGGCACGACCCGCACGCTCAAACACGGCGACAAAACCGTCACAACGCACGTCGGTAAAAACCCCAGCGCTGGCACACTCAAGCGCTTCTTGGTGGGCCCCAAAGGTGCCGAAATCACCGGCATCTGCGAAACCCCCGATGGCCGTGCGATCTTCGTGAACATCCAACACCCTGGCGAAAACACCGCCATGGCCAAGGTCAACGATGCATCGCAGTACGAGAGCCAATGGCCTGCCAACGCCGGTTACGGCGCTGGCCAGCGCCCACGTTCGGCCACCATCGTCATCACCAAGAAAAACGGTGGTGTGATCGGTACCTAATGCTTAGTAGAGGGTGATTCACAGCGGCCTTCGGGCCGCTTTTTTGTGGCCGGTTTTATTCCAGCTCCATTTCCAGATAAGTTCGGTTGGCCAACTGCGGCAACCACACCTCCACGTGTTTGAGATGTTGGAACGGCGCGGCGTCAAACGATTGGACGGCCACGCCGAGGTCCATACCCTGCTCCACGGCGCTGGACATGTGGGTGCGCAAGGCTTGGAGCAAAGCACCGGTGTCGCGTTGGGCTTGGGCCAGCGTGGTCACTCGACCATGACCGGGCACCAGCACGCGGGGCTGGAGTGCCTCCAAGGCCTTGAAACTCTCGACCCAGGTTTTGGTTTTGCTCACCGCGTGCAAGCCCAAGATGCGGTCCACGTACACCACGTCACCCGTGAACACCACACCACTGTGGGGCAGCCACACCAAGCTGTCGCCCGGCGTGTGACCCCCACCACGGTGCACCACGTGCACGGCGGTGCCGCCCAAGTCCAACACCGTATCCGCCCCTT
>CAZNWS010000016.1:0-1667 GCA_964576495.1 uncultured Hydrogenophaga sp.
GCCAGCAGCGCATCGCCGAGGTCGCCGCCATGCTGCAGATCACACACCTGCTCGACCGCCGCCCCAGCCAACTCTCCGGCGGTCAACGCCAGCGCGTGGCCATGGGCCGTGCTTTGGCGCGCCAGCCGCAGCTGTTTTTGTTCGACGAGCCGCTGTCCAACTTGGACGCCAAGCTGCGCGTGGAAATGCGCGCCGAAATCAAACGCTTGCACCAAGCCAGCGGCATCACCAGCGTCTACGTCACACACGACCAAATC
Source organism: uncultured Hydrogenophaga sp. (assembly GCA_964576495.1). Lineage (GTDB taxonomy): Bacteria > Pseudomonadota > Gammaproteobacteria > Burkholderiales > Burkholderiaceae_C > Hydrogenophaga. The sequence goes on from CAZNWS010000016.1 coordinate 258, forward strand.
GAGGCCATGACCTTGGGCAGTCGCATCGCCGTCATGAAGGACGGCGTGCTGCAGCAACTCGGCACCCCCGACGACATCTACAACCGCCCCGCGAACACTTACGTGGCCACCTTCATCGGCTCACCCACCATGAACTTGCTCAGTGGTCGTTCTTTGGGCTCACAAGGCGTGGACTTGAACGGTGCGAAGGTGGCGCTCAATTGTCCGGTGGCCGACGGCCAAGAGGTGGTGATGGGCTTGCGTCCCGAGCACCTGGTGCTCAGCGATGCAGCCGCTTGGCGCGGACAAATCAGCGTGGTTGAGCCCACGGGCGCAGACACCTATGTGGTCATCGATACCGCCCAAGGCAAAGTCACCGTGCGCACAGCCCCCAACGTGGTTCTGCGCCCCGGCGATATGGTTGGCTTGGACGTGAACACCGCGCACGTCAGCTGGTTTGACGCGGCGGGCGTGCGGATTTGAATTAAGGCATCAACAATAAGCGCGCCCACTTGCTTGGGTCGATGTGCGACACGGTGTCGCCCAAGCTGGCGGCGACATGGGGGTGTGACAACACGTCCGTCAGGGCTTGTCGAGCCACCGTGGTGAAAGCTTTCTGGATGCCGGCGGTGCCGCCTTGGCGCAGGGTTTGTTTGGTTTCGCGCGCGCAGTTCTCGGTCATCAAACGCGTGAGGGTTTGCGCCATGTTCGCTTGGATGCGTCCGGTCTCTTGGGCGGCCTGCTTCGACGTGTAGGGCTTCAGGTCCGGGTGGCTGGCCAGCGTCACGAAGACCCAACGGGCCATGGCCTGGCGATCGGCGGCGCTGGTGTGTTGGGCCAGGCAGGTGGCCAAACCGTCGTTGGGGGTTTGGGCCGTGGCCGAGGTGCTCAGGATCAGGCCCAAAGCCAAGGCGTGCCATGGGTGTCGCATGGTGTGTCTCTCACAAAGGGTTGGGGGTGGGCAAGACCAAGTCGATGCGCAAGCCTTGGGGGCTCACCGCTTCGACGTGGGCCTCGCCGCCGTGGCGGCGTGCAATCTCTCGCACGATGGACAAGCCCAGGCCACAACCGCCGGGCAGATCGCTGGCACGCCAAAAGCGGTCGAAGGCTTGTGCGCGCCCGGTCTCGTCCAAGCCGGGGCCATTGTCTTGTACGCGCAGGATCAGACCCTGTGCGCTGCGCCACACACTCAAGGTGATTTCGGTGCCGCGTGGGGTGTAGCGCAACGCGTTGTCGATGAGGTTGCTCAGGGCTTCGCGCAACTGCAGCGCATCGCCCAACATGGGGGCGTGGTCTTCGCCTTCATAGCCCAAGTCCATGCCCGCAGCCAAGGCCTTGGGCGTCCACTCTCGTGCCACTTCCCGCGCCAAATCGGCCAAGTCCAAGGGTGCGGTTTGCGCCACGGTTTCCGAGCGCGCCAAGGTCAAGAGT
>CAZNWS010000016.1:1677-11191 GCA_964576495.1 uncultured Hydrogenophaga sp.
CTTGCTCAGCCGCGCTTGCAGCACCGGGTCTTGGGTTTCGCGTTGCGCCAATTCCACTTGGCTGATGAGGCCGGCCAAGGGCGTGCGCAGTTGGTGGGCGGCGTCGTTCAAAAACCGTTTCTCTTGGTTCACGCTGCGGTTGACTTCGCCCAGCAACCCGTTGACGGCTTGCACCAAGGCGTGCACCTCGCTGGGGGCTTGGGTCATGCCGATGGGTTGCAAGGCGTTGACCGAGCGGTTTTCCAGCTGGGTGGTCAGGCGCGTGAGCGGCAACAAGCCTCGGCGAATCCCGGCGTGCACCATCAAGCTGAGCACCACGCCCAGTGCCAACAATGGCGCGAGCATGTCCCACACCAATTCCGCGGCGATGCGGTTCTGAGCCGACAGACCTTTGCCCACTTGCACGCGCAAGGTTTGCGGTTGATCGGGGTCGCCGTAAGGCAAATCGAGCGCGACGATGCGCATGGGCTGATCCTCGAGCACCGCGCCGTAGAGCAGCGGTGTGTTGAGTGCCATGGCTTGGGCATCGGGTTGGGGCAGGGTGACGTTGCCGAGCAAAAATTGCCCCGGTGGCGAGGTCACGGTGTAGCTCACGCGGTCGCTCGGGTCTTGTTCCAACACGTCTTGAGCGGCTTTGGGGAAGTCGATCAACAGGCCCGAGCCCAGCGGTTTGACTTGGCGCGCCAAGGCCCGTACCGACTGCGTCAGCGATTGGTCGATGCCTTTTTCGGCGTAGGCCATGGCGATGCGGTAGGTGAGCAAACCGCCCACCGACCACAGCACCAGTTGCGGCAACAGCAGCCACAGCAAGAGCTGCCGGCGCAGCGACAAACCGGCCGTGGTCTGCTCAGCCATGCGGGGGCAGGGTCTCGAGCAAATAGCCCAAGCCGCGCACGTTGCGGATGTTCAGCGGCGCGTCGCCCAGCTTGCGACGCAAGCGGTGCACATACACCTCCAGCGCGTTGGAGGCCAGAGGAGCGTTGTCACCGTCGGGTGTTTGCCACGCGGCCAAGACCGCTTCACGGCTGACCACTTGACCCAAATGGGCCCACAAGAGTCGCAGCAATTCCCACTCACGTTGCGTCAAGTCGATGGTGGTCGAGCCGATCCAGGCACGCGGCATGTCGAGGTCGATGCGCAGGGCATCTGCGGCCAATGGCGTGGGTGAGTTGGCATGGGCGGGCAGGTTGGCGCGGCGCAGCATGGCTTGTACGCGAGCCAACAATTCGTCGAGGTTGAAGGGTTTGGTCAGGTAGTCGTCCGCCCCAGCGTTGAGCCCAGCCACGCGGTCTTCCACGCCGTCGCGTGCAGTCAAGATGAGCACGGGCAAAGTGGGCCAGCGTTGGCGCAAGCGAGCCAGCACCTGAAAACCATCCAAATGGGGCAAGCCCAAATCCAGTACCACGGCGTCAAAGGCCTCGGTTTGGATGGCGGTCCAGGCCAAGGCACCGTCCACACAGGTGCTGACCTCGTGACCGGCTTGGGTGAAGATGGTGCGCAGACCGTCGCGCAGCAACTCATCGTCTTCGGCAATCAGGAGGTGGGCCATGATCGGATTATCCGCCGTGAGATGGCCACACGCCAGCGATCGCGTCGGAGCGGGCTTGGGCGATGGCGCGGCCCACGTGGGTGCCGTGGGGCTGGGCGCCTTGGTCTTGCAAGCTTCGCATCACGGCGGCCGTGTCGATGGCCAGGGCCGCTTGTAACGCCGCGCTCAGGGCGGCGCGCTGGGGATAGTCGCGGTCCTCAAACCCCAAACGGCCGCGCGCGTCGCATTCGCAGGCCAAGAGGGCTTGCTCGAAGCGCTCGGGGCGGCGAAACGCGTCGCAGCGCTCGAGCAAGCGCAGCACCGCCGCAGGCCCAAAACCCAAACACTGGTGGATGTTGCCGTGTTCGCGCGCCACCACCTCGGCCAAGGCGGCGCAGTCCTTGGGCACGCGCCAGCGTGCGCTCAGCGCACGCAACAACGGCACGCTGCGGCCCTCGTGGCCGATGTGCCGGGGCCATTCGGCCGGGGGTGTGGTGCCCTTGCCCAAGTCGTGGCACAGTGCCGCAAAACGCACCGGTAGCGGCGCATCGAGCTTGGCGCATTGGTCGAGCACCATCATCAGGTGCACGCCGGTGTCGACTTCGGGGTGGTATTCGGCGCGTTGCGGCACGCCAAAGAGGCGCTCCACCTCGGGCAGCAGCAAGGCCAAAGCGCCCACCTCGCGCAGGGTCAAGAGGGCCCTGCTGGGCTGGATCGCCATCAAGGCACGGCTGAGCTCTTGCCACACCCGCTCGGCCACCAGGTGGTCGAGTTCGCCGCTGTCGGTCATCTGGCGCATCAGTGCCAAGGTCTCGGGGGCGATGTGAAAGTGCGGCCAACGCGCGGCGAAACGGGCCACGCGCAACACGCGAACCGGGTCTTCGGCAAAGGCCGGGGTGATGTGCCGCAGGCATTGGTCGCGCAGGTCGCGCGCTCCGCCAAAGGGGTCGATGCGTTCGGCGTGCGCCGGGTCATCGACTTGGGCTTCGGGCACGGCGATGGCGTTGATGGTCAGGTCGCGCCGCGCCAAGTCGTCCTCCAACGTGACGCTGGGGTCGGCGTGAAACACAAAGCCGTGGTAGCCGGGTGCGGTTTTGCGCTCGGTGCGCGCCAGCGCATGTTCTTCGTGGGTGTGTGGGTGCAAAAACACGGGGAAGTCGCGCCCCACCGGCAAAAATCCTTGGGCCACCATGGCCTCGGGCGTGCTGCCCACCACCACCCAGTCGCGGTCGCTGTGCTGCGCGTCGCCCATCAGGGCGTCGCGCACCGCACCACCGACCAAGTACGTGGGCATGCTTCAGCGGCCCAATCGGTAAGGTTCTTCGAAGTCGAGGAAGTCGTGCTCTTGCAGCGCCTCATCGATCCAAGCCTTCACGCCCGGCGCTTCGCGAACCCGCTCCACATAGGCCAGCATGTCGGCGGGCAAGGGCAATTCGTAGGTGTGGATGCGCATGCACACCGGCGCGAAGAAGGCGTCGGCGATGCCGAACTCGCCGAACAAAAACGGTTGCTGTCCGTTGGGCAAACGCGGCTGTGTGCTCAAGAGCTCGCCCCACAAGCCACACAGGCGGGCCACGTCGGTGCGCAAAGTGGGCTGATCGCGCCAGAGGAGGCGGCCCACCTCGGGCAGGTGGGCTTCGATGTTCATCGGGCAATGGCTGCGCAAGGCGGTAAAACCGCTGTGCATTTCGGCGCACACGCTGCGCGCGCGGGCCCGCGCCAAGCGGTCGCTGGGCCACAGGCCACGGTCGGGGAAACACTCGGCAAGGTACTCGGCAATCGCCAAGGTGTCCCACACGACCAAGCCGTCATCGACCAGCACCGGCACCTTGCCCAAGGGGCTGATGCCGCGCAGCTGGCGCTTGAAAGCCGAGTCGGCGTTGAAGGAATCAAAGCGCACCATGATTTCCTCGAACTCGATACCGGCTTGTCGCATCAAGACCCAAGGCCGCATGGACCAAGACGAATAGTTTTTGTTGCCGATGTACAGCTGCAGGCTCATGGTCAGGCGGCGCCTTGGCGGGCGCTGATGTAGGTGGGAACGATGGCGGTCACACCGGCTGGTGTGATGCCCAAGCTGGGCAGGTCAGGGCCGTGGCCCGTGCGCACATTGTCCACGCGCATGGAGCGCAAATTGTCGGTGCTCATGAGGGGCTCACCAGGCATGAGTGCCATGGCCCACGCTTGGAGTTGGCCCACCCACTCGGGCACGCCAAAGACCGGACGCGGGTGGCCGCTGGCCAAACCAGCCAAACGCACCAAGTCCACCAGTCGCAGCACATCGGGACCGACCGCGTCGATGGTTTGCCCGATGGTGTGGTGATCGCGGGCGCAGTGCAACACGGCTTGCGCCACATCGCTCACCCACACCGGTTGGAAGCGCGTGTCGGCGCCAGCCAGCGGCACGAAAGGCAAGACCGATTGCAAAGCGGCAAAGGTGTTCAAGAACTTGTCTCCAGCGCCAAAAATGACGCTGGGGCGGATGACCGTCAAATCCAAGTCACCGGCTTCTTCGGCAGCTTGCAAAACGGCCTCACCGCGCGCTTTGCTGCGCTGGTAGAGAGACGGCGCTTGTGCCTGGGCACCCAAGGCGCTGATGTGGATGAGTCGGCGCACACCTTGGGCGCGACAGGCTTGGGCGATCAGACCCGGTAGTCGAACGTGGTTGTGTTCAAAGCTGTTGGCGTTGCCGTGCAGGATGGCCACGAGGTTGATCACCACGTCGTGGCTTGTGACCAATGCATTCAACGCAGCGGCGTCGTGCACATTCGCTTCCAGCACCGTCAAGCGTGGTAGGTGCTGAATGGCTTGAGCGTTTCGTGCCCTCCGTGTGGGCACGGTGATGCGCCAACCCTCGCGGTGCAAAGCCTCGCAAACGTGGCGACCCACAAAGCCAGTTCCACCCAACACCAATGCGTTCTTCATACCGCGCTCCTGTCGATCATGGCAATTCGTGGTTGATGGGGGTGGCGCTGATGCGTGGCCCCACGGTGCCCAAGTGTTGGCGCAGCGACTGCGACTGGCCGCTCATCATGGCGTTGTAATTCACGCTGTTGGACAACACGCGTTTGACGTAGTCGCGCGTTTCTTCAAAGGGAATGTTCTCGACCCAAATGTCGCCTGGCAAGATAGGTCCATTGCGCCAAGCCCGCGATCGGCTGGGGCCGGCGTTGTAAGCAGCCACGGCCAGCGGCAACGAGCCTTCAAAGTCGTCGATCACCAACTTCAGGTAAGCCGTGCCGATGCGCACGTTGGTGGCTTGGTCGTTGATGTCTTGGGGTTTGAAGTTGCGCAAACCAATCTGCTTGGCCGTCCATTTGGCCGTGGGCGGCATGACTTGCATCAGTCCCGAGGCGCCGACATGCGAGCGGGCGTTCGTGATGAAGCGGCTTTCTTGCCGAATCAGACCGAAGACCAAACCAGGGTCCAGACCGATGGCGTTGGCTTGGCTCACGACCAAATCGCGATGGGGCAGGGGAAAGCGCTGACTTTGCTCGTGAGCCACTTGCGTGCGTTTGCTGGTGTAGATGCAGCGGTCCCAAATCGATTGCTCGCAAGCCCATTCGGCGGCTGCCAAGAGTTCTCGATCGTTCATACCGCCGGGCGTGTGCAAGCTCACGGTGTAGTTCCACTCGCGATTGCCTTCGGTGCGCAGACCCAAGTTCAGCGCCGCCAAAGCACGTTGCAGGCCGGTGTTTTGCCGCGCGGCTTGGCGTTCTTCGGTGGTCAAAGCTTCGGGCGGTGGCGGCACAGCGATGGTTTGACCCAAGGCTTCGGTGGCCAGCTGACCGTAAAAGTGACGGGTGGATGCGATGCTGCGCAACATCGCTTGGGCCTGTTCGTTTTGGGCGTGGGTGGGCAACTGCGCCAACATCACGCGGGCCTTCCAATAGACCCAGGTGGGGTCTTGTTGCTGTTCGGTACTCATGGCCGCGATGGCGTTGTCGGCCACCCCCCAATGACCGGCGCGCAAAGCCGCACGGGTTTTCCAGGCCAAGTGGTCGTCGTGCATTGCGTTGGCCTGGGCTTGGGCGAAACTGTCCAAGGCATCATCTTGTAAGCGTTGGGCTTGGCGTTTGCCGATCGCACCCCAGAGCCAGCTGCGCTCTTCCGTGGTGAGTTGAATGCGCCAACGGCTGTTCTGTAAGGCTTTGGCGGCTGCGGCGGGATCGTTGGCAGCCAAGCGGATCAAGGCCAAGGTCACCAACTCCTTGGTGCTGGTGCGAAAAGCCGTGAGCTTGTCGTTGAGGTATCGCTGGGGTTGTTTGGCGATGGCATGCACCGTCTTGGCCCGTGCGGGGTCGACCATGGCCATGGCTTGTTCGGCTGCACTGGGTTGGTTGACCTCCATGGCCAAACGCGCCCGACGCCAAACCACGTCCTCGGATATGGCGCCTTTGGCCAACATCAGCCGCGCAGCTTGAGCGCAACCTTGATCGATGTCGCGTTGAGCGTGCCACCAACGACCAATGTCAGCGGCAGCACGCTCGGGCGCGATCAGTCCACGTTGCCACTCGCGCAACGTGCCGCTGCACAACAGGCTGCGTTCATCGCGCATGCGGTAGAGCGGCCATTGCGCGTCGAACACATCCCATTGCTCGCGCCGTGCCAAGAGCGCCAACCAGTCGGCTCGCAATCGGTCCTCCCAATAGCTGCCTTGCAGCAAAGCCAAGCGGTCTTGGATCTGGTTCACAGCCGCAGCATCGAGCCGGACTTTCATCTCCCAATAAGCCGCCATGGGGTGCAGTACATGCCCACGCAATTGCGGCAAGGTTTGGCTCAGGACGGTGCTTTGGCTTTTTCGATAGGCGTCATGCATGCGCAGCAGCGCTGCGTCGCCTGCGCTTTGCGCGGCAACGGCTTGCATGGCCAGCACAGCCATAATGGTCACAATCCCTGTTTTCATGAGTCGATTATGAACAACAACTCCGACCCATCCGGCCCAGGTGCGTCCAAGACCACAGACGGTGCCTTGGTCAAAGCCGCTTGGCGAAAAACTTTGGTGGATAAGCGCCAGCAAATGGCCGACCGTGCCTGGCGCAACGACCTCATCCAGCGGGCCATGCGCGCGTGGTTGATCGACCGTCCGGACACGATCATCGGCGCTTACTGGGCCATCAAAGGCGAGTTCGATCCGCTGCCCGCTTTGTTTCGCTGGCAAGAGGCGGGTATGGAGGCCGATGCGGTCGAAGCCCAGTTACAGCGGCGCATCGCCCTGCCGGTGGTGAACAAACAAACCAAGACGCTGACCTTTCACACCTGGTACCCCGGTTGTCCGATGGAAGAAGACGCCTACGGCATCCCCAAACCCAAAGACACCGAGGTCGTCACGCCCACGCTGATTTTTGTGCCCTGTGTGGGGTTTGGCCCTGGGGGCTATCGATTGGGTTATGGGGGTGGTTTTTATGACCGCACCTTGGCCGAGTTGAGCCCCAAACCCTTCACCGTGGGATTGGCCTACGACTTTGCGTACGTGCCCGATTTGCAGCCCGAGGCACACGATGTGCCGCTGGATGCCATCTTGTGTGACACCGGCGTGGCCTGGCCGCGGATGTGAACCCGGGTCATGAGCCGCTGCGGTCTTGCGCCATGAGCGCACCCACATCGTCGATGTAGCCCTGCAGCCGCGCTTGGGCGTGTGCGCGTTGTTCGGCGCTCATGCGCTGGTGCATGTCGGCGAATTGTTGGCAACCTTGACGCAGCCACTGTTGCCGTTGGTTTTCTCGCGCTGGCGTACTGCCCGAGGCGTAGCGCAGGAGGTGTTCGCGAATCGCCGCAGCGGCTTGAGCGGGTTGCTGTTGGGCGCGTTGCACGGTGGCCAAGAGGTCCGTTTGGCGCCAGCGCCGCTCCGCCAAGGTGACGGACGCGTCCCATGGGGAGGCGCGCAGCTGTTGCTCCAGTGCTTGCACTTGGCTTGGGCTCAAGCGCCCATACCAATCGGTCCAACGTTTCCGGTTCTCTTGGAGGCGTTCTTGGAAGCGTTCGCCAGCCGGGGCTTCGATGTGTTCCTCGGCGAAATCTTGGTTGCGTTCATCGAACTTTTTTTGCATGCGCTGGATTTGTTCGGGACGCAAACCGATGGCCCAACGCGCCAGCGGTGCTGCGCCTTGCTCGCCCATGAGGCGCAGCTGGGCTTGCACCCAGCCGAATTCCTGGCACACCTGATCGGCGCTGATGTCTTGGGCCAGCAGACCGTGCCAGCGCTGCAGCTGTTGTTGGATCGGTGGCAAAGCGTCGCGGCGGTGCCATGCAAAAAACGCTTTTAAGTCTTGTTTGACTTGTGGGCTTTGGTCTTCTTGAAAGTCGACGTAGCGATCTGCCCACCAATACGCCGCGGTGGGAGCTTGGTTGTAGCTCAGTCGCAAAGTGCTGCAGGACGAGAGAGCCACCACGGCCAAGACGCCCAAAGTCCAGCGCCACCACGGCGCGATAATGCGAACAGCGACGCGGCCCTGTTGGCCGCTGGGGCGTTCTAAGCAAGAGGTGTTCATGTCTTTTCCAGTGGATGTGGTGGTGATGGCGGCCGGTAAAGGCACGCGCATGAAAAGCCAGAAGCCCAAAGTGTTGCACCGTTTGGGCGGACGCGCTTTGGCCCAGCATGTGATCGACACCGCTGCAAGGGTATCGGCGCGTTCGGTGGTGGTCATCACCGGCCACGGTGCCGAGGTGGTCGAGGCCGGCCTCACGCCGCCCGACGGTCTTCAATTGCAATTCGTGCGCCAAATGCCGCAGCTCGGCACCGGTCATGCGGTGCAACAAGCCGTGCCGGTCTTGGCCGATGACGGCATCACTCTGGTTCTCTCGGGCGACGTGCCCTTGACCGAAGCCGCCACCTTGCAAGCGCTCATCGACCGCTGTGCCGGTCAAACGTTGGCCTTGCTCACCTTGGACATGCCCGACCCGACCGGCTACGGCCGCATCGTGCGCCAAGGCGAGGCGGTGCAAGCCATCGTCGAACACAAAGACGCCACGCCCGAGCAACGCGCCATCACCGAGATTTACAGCGGCATCATGGCCGTGCCCACGCGTCTCTTGCGCGGCTGGTTGGCGCGGCTGGACAACCACAACGCGCAGCAGGAGTACTACTTGACCGATGTGGTGAAGTTCGCCGTCGCCGACGGTTGTGCGGTGCAAGCCCACCGCATCGGCGACGCTGCGCAGGTCGCGGGCGTCAACAGCCCCTTGCAACTGGCCGAGCTCGAGCGCGTGTTCCAGCGCCGTTTGGCCGAGGCCTTCATGACCCAAGGCGTTCGCTTGGCCGACCCGGCGCGCTTCGATGTGCGCGGCAGCTTGGTGTGTGGTCAAGACGTGGACATTGACGTGAACTGCGTGTTTGAAGGCGGTGTGCGTTTGGGCGACGGTGTGCGCATCGGCGCGAACTGCGTCATCGCCAATTGCAGCATCGAGGCCGGCGCGGTCATCCACCCATTCACCCACATCGACGGCGAAAAACTCGGCGTGAGCGTGGGCGAGGGTGCACTCATCGGCCCCTTTGCCCGCCTGCGCCCCGGTGCGCAGCTGGGCGCTGAGGTACACATCGGCAACTTTGTGGAGGTGAAAAATTCCACGATGGCCAAGGGCGCCAAAGCCAACCACTTGGCGTACCTGGGCGACGCCGCCGTGGGTGAGCGAGTGAACTACGGCGCGGGCAGCATCACGGCCAATTACGACGGCGCCAACAAACACCGCACCGTGATCGAGGCCGATGTGCACATCGGCAGCAACTGCGTTTTGGTGGCCCCGGTGACCATCGGTGCGGGCGGCACGGTGGGCGGCGGCTCCACCATCACCAAGAGCACCGAGCCGGGTGCACTCAGCGTGGCGCGCGGCAAGCAGGTCAGCATCGCCAACTACCTGCGACCCAAGAAAAAAACCTGAGCCTCGGATAGGTCAGAGAAGCCGGGGCGCTCAGACGATGACCCGAATCTTTGCGGCCGCCGTGCGGGCGCGGGTCAAGGCGTCCGGGCCTTGGGCCAGCGCCACCGC
>CAZNWS010000016.1:11201-13273 GCA_964576495.1 uncultured Hydrogenophaga sp.
ATGGGCGGGTGCTGGGTTTGCCGAAAATGCGCACGTCCACGCCCGGCTCGCTCATCGCTTCGGCCACGCCGCTGTAGCGCGGGTTCAAGCCGTCGCGATCGGCCAGCACCACCGCGCTGGCGCCCTCCACCACATCGATGGTTGGGATGGGCAAACCCAAAATGGCGCGTGCGTGCAAGTCAAATTCGCTGAGGTTCTGGCTCGTGAGCGTGACCATGCCGGTGTCGTGTGGGCGCGGGCTGAGCTCGCTGAAGATGACCTCGTCGCGGGTGACAAAAAACTCCACGCCAAACAGACCCGCGCCGCCCAAATTGGCGGTGACGGTGTCGGCCATGGCCTGTGCGGCCTTCAGGTGTTCGGGCCGCATGGCCTGGGGTTGCCAGCTGTACTGGTAGTCACCGCGTTCTTGCACATGACCGATCGGTGCGCAAAACAAGGTCGGTCCGCTGCGCTGGCGAATGGTCAGCAAGGTGATTTCAAAGTCGAAGTGGATGAATTCTTCGACGATCACTTTTTGACGGTCACCGCGCATGCCGGCACAGGCAAAGCCCCAGCTGGCGGCCACGTCGGCAGGGCTGTGCGCCACGCTTTGCCCTTTGCCCGACGAACTCATCACCGGTTTGATGACGACCGGAAAGCCCATCTCGGTGGCGCACGTCAAGAGTTCGTCGGCCGACTCGGCGTAGGCAAAGCGGGCGGTACGCACACCCAGGCCCACCGCCACGTCCCGGATGCGGTCGCGGTTCATCGTCAAGTTGGCCGCGCGGGCACTGGGGATGACTTCAAAGCCCGCTTGTTCGACATCGAGCAACACCTCGGTGCGGATGGCTTCGATCTCCGGCACGATCAGGTCGGGTTGGTGCTGCTCGATGGCGGCGCGCAAGGCCGCCTCGTCGAGCATGCTGAAGACGCAGGCCTCGTCGGCCACTTGCATGGCCGGTGCGCCCGCGTAGCTGTCGCAAGCCACCACGTGGCAGCCCAAGCGCTTGGCGCTGATGACAAATTCTTTACCGAGTTCGCCCGAGCCGAGCAAGAGGATGGTTTTCATGAGGGCAGAGGCCAAGTCATCGTGAACTTGGCGCGTTTGGTGGCAAAAAAAGCCTTCACGTTGCGCACATTCGCGTCTTGCGTGAAGAGGGATTGGCTGATGGCCAAGTAGTGTGGCATGTCGCGCGCTTGCAGCACCAGCATGAAGTCCGGGCCGGGTGAGACGCGCCAGCACTGTTGCACCGCTGGGTGCGCCACGGCGCGGGCTTCGAAGGCGTCCATGTGCTCGGCACCTTGCCGGTCCAGAGAGACCTCGACCAAGGCGCTCAGGCCGTGGCCCAAGTGCGCGCCGATTTGGTCGGCGTTCAACACCGCGATCTGTCGCTCCACCCAACCGCCCGCGATCAAGCGCTTGACGCGCCGCAAGCAGGTGGGCGGCGAAAGGTTCAGTGCCTCGGCCAAGGCCACGTTGCTCAGGCTGGCGTCGTGTTGCAGCAGGTTCAGCAGTTGCCAGTCCGTGGCATCGGGCTCAAATGGTTCCATGAAATCTATTTTATTGAAATTTAATTTCAAATAGATGGTTTCGTGAAATAAAAAATGAAAATTCTATGAATATTGTTCTGAAATTTCTTTTGAGTATGCCTACCATGGTGGCCATTGTGCAAATTCCCCAGCAGGAGTGTTTCTATGTGTGGCATCGTCGGCGCCGTTTCTTCCCGCAACATCGTTCCCATCTTGGTGCAAGGCCTGCAGCGGCTTGAATACCGGGGTTATGACTCCTGTGGTGTGGCCGTGCACGCGGCCAGCCTGAGCGGCGGCACGGGCGGCTTGCAGCGCGCGCGCAGCACCGCCCGCGTGGCCGAGCTGATGGACCAGGTGCGCGCCGACCACATCGAAGGCGGCACCGGCATCGCCCACACGCGCTGGGCCACACACGGCGCTCCGGCCGTGCACAACGCACACCCCCACTTCAGCCACGGCACGGGCGCGGCAGACGGCAAGCCTGGCAAGGTCGCGTTGGTGCACAACGGCATCATCGAAAACCACGACGAGCTGCGCGCCGCCTTGCAAGCCAAGGGCTATGT
>CAZNWS010000017.1:0-1749 GCA_964576495.1 uncultured Hydrogenophaga sp.
AAAAGTACGTGCAGCGCCCGCGCCACATCGAGATCCAGGTGTTTGGCGACACGCAGGGCAACTGTGTGTACCTGTTCGAGCGCGACTGCTCGGTGCAGCGCCGCCACCAAAAAGTGCTCGAAGAAGCCCCGGCCCCCGGCATGACCGAAGCCCTGCGGGCGCAAATGGGCGCGGCGGCGGTGGCCGCGGCCAAGGCCGTGAACTACGTGGGCGCGGGCACGGTGGAGTTCATCGTTGAACAAACCGCCTACGACCAGCCAGAGTCGATGAAGTTTTTCTTCATGGAGATGAACACGCGTTTGCAGGTCGAGCACCCGGTCACCGAGGCCATCACCGGTCTGGATTTGGTGGAGTGGCAATTGCGCGTGGCCAATGGCGAGCCCTTGCCTTTGCGGCAAGACCAGCTGCGCATCCAAGGGCATGCGATCGAGGCGCGCATCTGCGCCGAAAACCCCGACAAACAATTCTTGCCCGCCACCGGCACGCTGCAGGTGTACCGCAAGCCCGCCGCCAGCAGCTTTGATCGCACGAACATGAGCGACACAGGCGTCGCGGTGCGCATCGACGACGGTGTGCGCGAAGGCGACACCATCAGCCCGTTTTACGACTCCATGGTGGCCAAGCTCATCGTGCACGGCGACACGCGCGAGCAAGCCTTGACGCGGTTGGATGCGGCCTTGGCGCAAACCCACATCGTGGGTCTGAACACCAACGTGCAGTTCTTGCGCCACGTCGTGAGCAGCCCGTCGTTTGCCCAAGCCCGGCTCGACACCGCGCTGATCCAGCGCGAAGCGGCCGTCTTGTTTGACCAAGACCCGGTGGGCCTGTCGGCGGCGGTGGCCGCCGCCGTGGCGCACGCGTGTGTGGCCGAGCAGGCCCAAGCCGGCAGCGACCCCTTTAGCCAGCGCGACGGTTGGCAATCGCACGGCACCACGCGCCGACGCTGGCAGTTGCTGCGCGGCGAACAAACGGTGTCGGCCGTGTTGACGCACGGCCGCGACGGCCTGCGCCTGCAAATCGACGAGGGCCCCGACCTGCCGCTGCGCTGGCAAGCCGATGGTGCGGGCCTGTGGGTGGTGCACGCCGAGCGTTTGCACAGCACGGTCGATTGGCAAGGCGAGGTCGCGCATGTGTTCACGCCGCGCGGGGCGACGCGTGTGTCGGTGCTCGACCCGTTGGCCCATGCGGGGGATACCGCTGACGCGGGCGGGCGCTTGACCGCGCCCATGCCGGGCAAGGTCGTGTCCTTCGCGGTGAAAGCGGGCGACAGCGTCAAGGCTGGTCAAGCCTTGGCGGTGATGGAGGCCATGAAAATGGAGCACACCCTCCATGCCCCCCACGACGGTGTGGTCGCTGAACTGCTCTTCGCCCCTGGCGATCAGGTCAACGACGGCGAAGCGCTGCTCAAGCTGCAAGCCAGCTGAGACAATGGCGGCATGAAGATCGCCTTTTGTTGCACCAACACCCCGCCCGAGCCGTGGTTGGAAGGCTTGCGCACGGCCTTACCCGGCGCCGACGTGTCGGTCTGGCAACCGGGTGATGCCCCGGCCGACGTGGCCGTGGTCTGGATGCCGCCGCAAGCGTTTTGGGATGCCCAGCCGCGTTTGCGCGCCATCTTCAACATCGGCGCGGGTGTGGATGCGCTCATGGCGCAACGTTTGCCCAGCGGGGCGCGCATCGTGCGCCTGGACGATGCGGGCATGGCGGTGCAAATGGCCGAGTACGTGTGCCACGCCGTCATCGGCTACT
>CAZNWS010000017.1:1759-13218 GCA_964576495.1 uncultured Hydrogenophaga sp.
CGTGAGCCGCAAACGCGCAGGGACTGGCCGGTGGGCGTGATGGGCTTGGGCGTATTGGGTGAGCGCGTGGCGCGCGCTTTGCAGACCTTTGAATTCCCGGTGAACGGTTGGAGCCGCAGCCCTAAGGCCATCGAGGGCGTGCGCGGTTTTGTGGGTCCCGAGGCCTTGCCCGATTTCTTGGCGCAAACCCGTGTGCTGGTCAACCTCTTGCCCTTGACCCCAGCCACCGAGAACATCCTCAACCGCGACACGCTCTCGCGCTTGCGCCCCGGCGCGTTCGTGATCAATGTGGCGCGTGGGCGCCACTTGGTGGACGAGGACCTCTTGGCTTTGCTGGCCAGCGGCCACCTGGCTGGTGCCACCTTGGACGTGTGCCGCACCGAACCATTGCCCAGCGATCACCCCTTCTGGCGCCACCCGCAGATCCGCCTCACCCCCCACACCTCCGCCCGCACTTTGGTGGCCGACACCATTGACCAAATCACCCGCAAAATCGCCGCCGTCGAACGCGGCGAAGCGGTGGTGGGTGAGGTCGATGCGCAGCGCGGTTATTGACGCAGGAGCCACACCATGAGCTTGCCCACACGCACCCGAATCATCGACGTTGGCCCCCGCGACGGCCTGCAAAACGAAGCGCAAGCCGTGCCGGCGGCGGTCAAGGTCGAGCTGGTGCAGCGCTTGCAGGCGGCGGGCTTGAAAGAGATCGAGGTCACCAGCTATGTGTCGCCCAAGTGGGTACCGCAAATGGCCGACAACCACGCGGTCATGAGCGGCATCGCGCGCCAAGACGGGGTGCGTTACTCGGTGCTCACGCCCAACCTCAAAGGCTTTGAGGCGGCGGTGTTGGACCGGCCCGATGAAATCGTGGTGTTCGGCGCGGCCAGCGAGGCCTTCAGCCAGAAGAACATCAACTGCTCCATGGCCGAGAGCATCGAGCGCTTTGCGCCGGTGGTCGAGGCGGCGCGGGCCGCAGGCATTGCGGTGCGCGGCGCCATGAGCTGCACCGTGGGTTGCCCCTACGAGGGCGACATTCCGCCGGAGCGCGTGCGCCAATTGGCCGGGCTCATGAAAGGCATCGGCGTGCAGCGCGTGGACGTGGCCGATACGATCGGGGTGGGCACACCATTGAAGGTGCAACGCGCCATGGAGGCTGCGCTGGCGCATTTCGACATCGACCACGTCTCGGGTCACTTCCACGACACCTATGGCCAAGCGCTGTCCAACACCTTGGCCGCGCTGCACCTGGGCGTGTGGAATTTTCAATCGTCGGTGGCGGGTTTGGGCGGCTGCCCATACGCCAAAGGCGCCACCGGCAACGTGGCCAGCGAGGACTTGGTCTTCATGCTGCACGGCATGGGCATCGAGACCGGTATTGATTTGGACGCCCTGATCGACGTGGGGGCTTGGATCGGTGAACAATTGGGTCGCCCCAGCGCGTCGCGGGTGGCTCGGGCCGTGTTGGCCAAACGGAAGGGATGACGATGGCTTGGGAAGTGTGGTTGGCGTATGCCGTGGCGTGTGTGGTGATCGCGGTCTCACCGGGTTCGGGCGCGGTGCTGTCGATGACCCACGGTTTGGCCTATGGCGTGCAGCGCACCACCGCCACGATTGTGGGTTTGCAAATCGGTTTGGTGATCGTGCTCTTGATCGCCGGGGTGGGCGTGGGCGCGGTCTTGGTGGCGTCGGCCACGGCCTTCACGGTGGTCAAGGTGGTCGGTGCGGCGTATTTGTTTTGGTTGGGTTTTCAGCAGTGGCGAGCACCGGTGTTGGTGGCTGCCGCCGAAACCGGGGAGGCCGCCGCCGTCAGCAGCGGCGTGCCCTCGGTGCGCCAGCGTTTGGTGATCGGCACCATGACCAACCTGACCAACCCCAAAGGCATCGTCTTCATGGTGGCGGTCTTGCCGCAGTTCATCGACCCCAACCGGCCTTTGGCTTTGCAGCTGTTGATCTTGGCGCTGACCATGTCGGTGGTCGACATCGCGGTCATGCACGGTTATGCGTTTTTGGCCTCTCGTGCCCAACGCTGGTTGGCCAGCGCCCGGGCGCGGCGCGCCCAAAACCGCGTGTTCGGTGGCGTGCTGATGGTCATGGGTGCGAGCCTCTTGATGGTCAAACGGGCGGCATGAGATGAGCACACGCCCCACCGTGAACCTGATCGATGCGCAACGTCGCACCGGCCACGCCATGCCTTCGCCTTGTATTTCCGTGTGTGAGATGGACGAAGCCAGCGCCAGCTGCAAAGGGTGTTTTCGCACGCTGGACGAAATCGCCGTGTGGTCCATCCTGGACGATGAGGAAAAACGCGCCGTCTGGACCCAGATCGAGGCCCGTCAAACCGGGGCTTGAAGCGAATGACCCCGGCCGCGCCCGCTTCGGCGCAGGCTCCTAGAATGTTGGGCACCTACCCACAAGGCCCACCATGACCGACGCCTCCAAGCGCACCCCCGACGAACACGACGGCACCGGCCTCATCCGCATCCGCGGGGCGCGCCAACACAACCTCAAAAACCTCGATCTCGACATCCGCACCGGCGAGCTCACCGTGTTCACCGGTCCCAGCGGGTCGGGCAAGTCCAGTTTGGTGTTCGACACCTTGTTCGCCGAGGGCCAGCGCCGCTACGTCGAGACCTTCAGCGCGTACGCGCGCCAGTTTTTGGACCGCATGGACAAGCCGGCGGTGGACCGGGTGGACGGTGTGCCGCCGGCCATCGCCATCGACCAAACCAACCCGGTGCGCAGCTCGCGCTCGACCGTGGGCACCATGACCGAGCTCAACGACCACCTGAAGCTCTTGTTCGCGCGCGGAGCCCAGCTGTTCGACCGACAGACCGCCGAGCCGGTGCGTCACGACTCGCCCGAGTCGATTGCCCAAACGCTGCGCGAGCGCGTGGCGGCCATGCCGGTGGAGCCGCGTTTGGTCATCAGTTTCGCGGTCGAGCTGCCCGCCACGGCCAGCGCCGACGAGGTCACGCAGTGGCTCTCGGCCAGTGGCTTCACGCGGGTGCACGGCCAGCGCATCGAGATGCGCGCCCCGCCCGTGGCCGAGGAGGCCAAGCCCAAAGCCAAAACCAAAACCCCAGCCGCGCCCGCACACACCGAGGTGCAGGTGCTCGATGTGGTGGCCGACCGTTTCCGTTTGAGCAACGCCGAGCCGGCGCGCCTGATCGAGGCCATCGAGGTCGCGCTCAAGCGCGGGGGCGGTCATTTGCAGGTGCACGTGGTGCCCGAGGACGGTCCCGAACTGAGCTGGAAGTTTTCGGCTGGGCTGCATTGCCCCGAGAGCGGTTTGCGCTACAGCGAGCCCACGCCGTCGCTGTTTTCCTTCAACTCGGCGGTGGGGGCTTGTGAGGCGTGCCGCGGCTTTGGTCGCGTGATTGGGGTGGACTACGGTTTGGTCATCCCCAACGACAAACTCACCTTGCGCGGCGGCGCGATCAAGGTCTTGCAAACCCCGGCTTGGCAAGAAAACCAAGACGACCTCATGCGCCACGCCGAGGCCGCGGGCATTCCCCGCGACACGCCGTGGGCCAAGTTGACCGACGCGCAACGCGATTGGGTGATCCACGGCAGCCCCGAGTGGAAGGGCCAGTGGACCAAACAGTGGTACGGCTTGGCGCGGTTTTTTGAATACCTAGAGAGCAAGGCCTACAAGATGCACATCCGCGTCTTGTTGTCCAAGTACCGCAGTTACACCGAGTGCCCCAGCTGCGGCGGTGCGCGCTTGAAGACCGACAGCCTCTTGTGGCGCGTGGGCACGAAAGCCCAAGCCGACGCCGTTTTGGCCCCCGCCCAACGCCACCTGCCCAAAGGTGTGGTGTGGTCGCGCGAACAGCTACAAGCTTTGCCGGGCCTGAGCCTGCACGACCTCATGCTTTTGCCGCTGGACGCTTTGCGCCGCTTCTTCGCTTCGCTTTCGCCCGAGGTCGATGCCGCGGGTGCGGGCGAGCAACAGGCGCTGCGTTTGTTGCTCGACGAAATCAACACCCGCTTGCGCTACCTGTGCGACGTGGGCATCGGCTACCTGACGCTGGACCGCCAAAGCCGCACGCTCAGCGGCGGTGAGGTGCAGCGCATCAACCTGACCACCGCCTTGGGCACGTCGTTGGTCAACACCTTGTTTGTGCTCGACGAGCCCAGCATCGGCTTGCACCCACGCGACATGGCGCGCATCAACAAAGCCATGCTGCGCTTGCGCGATGCGGGCAACACCTTGGTGGTGGTGGAGCACGACCCGGCGGTCATGTTGGCGGCGGACCGTTTGATCGACATGGGCCCCGGCCCCGGTGAGCGCGGCGGTGAGATCGTGTTCGACGGCACCCCCGAGGCCATCCGCCACGCCGACACCTTGACCGGCGCGTACTTGGGTGGACGCAAGCAGGTGGGCATGGGCTTCAAGCGCATGGTCACCGACAGCACGCCGCGTTTGATTTTGGAAGGTGCGCGTGAGCACAACCTGCGCGACGTGACCGTGGACATCCCGCTGCAGCGCATGGTGGTGGTCACCGGGGTTTCAGGTTCGGGCAAATCGAGTTTGGTGCAAGACATCTTGGCCCCAGCTTTGTTGCGCCACTTTGGGCAATCGGCCGATACGCCCGGCGCGCACGATCGGCTCTTGGGCGCCGACCATTTGGGCGGCGTGGTGTTCGTGGACCAGTCGCCGATCGGCAAAACCGCACGCTCCAACCCCGTGAGTTACGTGGGGGCGTGGGACGCCATCCGAACGATCTTCGCCAACACCCCGGTGGCGCGCCAACGCGGCTACACCGGCAGCAAATTCAGCTTCAACAGCGGCGATGGCCGTTGCCCCACCTGCGGCGGCTCAGGCTTTGAGCACGTGGAAATGCAGTTCCTGAGCGACGTGTATTTGCGTTGTCCCGATTGCGACGGTCAGCGTTACCGGCCCGAAGTGCTCGAGGTGAAGATCGAGCGTGGTGGGCGTTCGCTCAACGTGGCCGATGTGCTGGAACTGACCGTGAGCGAGGCCGCCAGCCTGTTCGCCAACGACCGCGAGGTCATCCGCGTGCTGCAGCCCATCGTGGACGTGGGCTTGGAGTACGTGCGTTTGGGCCAACCCGTGCCCACGCTCTCGGGCGGCGAAGCGCAGCGATTGAAGCTCGCGGGTTTTTTGGCCGAGGCCGCCAAAAGCCAAACCGCCAGCCGCCAATCGGTGGCCCGCAAGGGCACGCTGTTTTTGTTCGACGAGCCGACCACGGGCTTGCACTTCGACGACATCGCCAAGCTCATGCGCAGCCTGCGTCGCTTGTTGGAGGCCGGTCACTCCTTGGTCATCATCGAGCACAACTTGGATGTGATCCGCTCGGCCGATTGGCTGATCGACCTCGGTCCCGAAGGCGGCGAGGGCGGTGGCCTGGTCGTGGCCGAAGGCGCCCCTGAAGACTTGCGCCAACACCCCACCTCCCACACCGCCGCCGCGCTGCGCGACTACGCGCAGTCCATGGGTGAAGGTGGTGTTGTCATGGCGAGCGAAGCGAAGCCATCCACAACGCGAGCCTTCACCCCGCCCAACCCCAACATCGAAATCGTCAACGCCAAAGAACACAACCTGAAAAACCTCAGCGTGGACATCCCGCGCGGGCGCTTCAACGTGATCTCGGGGGTGAGCGGCTCGGGCAAGTCCACTTTGGCCTTCGACATCTTGTTCAACGAAGGTCAGCGCCGTTACCTGGAAAGCCTCAACGCCTACGCGCGCAGCATCGTGCAGCCGGCCGGTCGCCCCGAGGTGGACGCGGTGTATGGCATCCCGCCCACGGTGGCCATCGAGCAGCGCCTGAGCCGTGGTGGTCGCAAATCCACCGTGGGCACGACCACCGAGGTCTGGCACTTCTTGCGTTTGCTCTACGTCAAGCTCGGCACCCAACACTGTGTGCACGACGGCGCGGCGGTGATGCCGCAAAGCGTGGACAGCATCGCCGCGGCCTTGGTTTCGCGCTTCGATGGTCAACACATCGGCTTGCTCGCCCCGCTGGTGATCAACCGCAAAGGCGTCTATACCGAGCTGGCCGATTGGGCGCGGCCCAAAGGCCACAGCCACTTGCGTGTGGACGGTGAGTTTTTGCCCACCACCAACTTCCCGCGTTTGGACCGATTCAAAGAGCACACCATCGAGCTGCCCGTGGCCGATGGCGTGGTCAGCCGCAACAACGAAGCGTGGTTGCGTGACCAACTGGCCAAGGCCTTGGAGATTGGCAAAGGCGTGGTGCACGTGCTGAGCCCCTTGGGCGGTTTGGCGCAGGCCTTGGCCAGCGGCACGTCTACCCGAGACCTCGGCCACTTGGAGGTGTTCTCGACCATCCGCGCCTGCCCGGTGTGCGCCACCAGCTACCCCGAACTCGACCCGCGCCTGTTCTCGTACAACAGCAAACACGGCTGGTGCCCCGACTGCGTGGGCACCGGCACGCGCCTGTCGCGCGAACAGCGCAAGGTCTTGGACGATTCGGTGCGCGATGACAAAGACCGTGGCCGCGAGCAAAGCTTTGCCGAGCCCGAGGTCGATGACCTGGTCGACGAGGCTTGTCCCACGTGTGAGGGCACGCGCCTCAACGCCCAAGCCCGCGCGGTGCGCTTTGGCGCCCCCACGGGCCAAGGCGAGGTGGGGGTGACCATCACCGAGGTGGCGCGTTGGTCGGTCAGCGAGGTGCGCCAATGGGTGCTGAGCCTGATGCAACCCGGTGTGCTCAGCCCCCGCGAGGCCGACATCGCGCGCGACCTCTTGCCCGAGATTGAAAGCCGTTTGGCGTTTTTGGAAGAGGTGGGTTTGAGTTACCTCACGCTGGACCGCGGCGCCCCGACCTTGTCGGGTGGCGAGGCGCAGCGCATCCGCTTGGCCGCGCAGCTCGGCAGCCATTTGCAAGGTGTGTGCTACGTGCTCGACGAGCCCACGATCGGCTTGCACGCCCGCGACAACCACCTCTTGCTCAACGCCTTGCAGCTGCTCGGCCAAAAGGGCAACACCTTGGTGGTGGTGGAGCACGACGAAGACACGATTCGCCGCGCCGACCACATCATCGACATCGGTCCGAGTGCCGGTGTGCGCGGTGGTCGTGTGGTGGCGCAGGGTTCGGTGGACCAGGTCTCGGCGGTTGAAGACTCGGTGACAGGCCGTTATTTGTTGCACGCCATGCGCCATCCGCTGCAAAGCCGCCGCGCGGTGACCCCGGGCACTGAGGCCTTGGTGGTCAAGGGCGCCCAACTGCACAACCTGCAAGGCGTCGATGCCCGCGTGCCGCTTCGGCGTTTGGTGGTCGTGACCGGTGTGTCGGGCTCGGGCAAATCCACGCTGGCGCGCGATGTTTTGCTCAGCAACGTCGCCACGGCCGTGGGCCAGCGCAGCACCCGTGCCGGTCGCGAAGCCATGGATAGCGGCACCCTGCCGAGCTGGGTCGGTTGCCATTCGGTCGAAGGTTTTGAGACGGTGGACCGCGTGCTCGAGGTCGACCAAACCCCGATCGGCAAAACCCCGCGCTCGTGCCCAGCCACCTACATCGGTTTTTGGGACACGGTGCGCAAGCTCTTCGCCGACACCTTGGAAGCCAAGGCGCGGGGCTACGGCCCGGCGCGGTTTTCGTTCAACACCGGCGAAGGCCGCTGCCCGGGCTGTGAAGGCCAAGGCATGCGCACCATCGAGATGAGCTTTTTGCCCGACGTGAAGGTGCCTTGCGAGGTGTGCCACGGCGCGCGCTTCAACCCCGAAACTTTGGCGGTGACCTGGAAGGGCAAACACATCGGCGAGGTCTTGCAAATGGAAGTGGACGAAGCGGTGGGCTTTTTTGCCAGCATGCCGGCCATTGCCCACCCCTTGCAGCTGCTCAAAGACGTGGGCTTGGGTTACCTGACCTTGGGCCAACCCTCACCGACCTTGTCGGGCGGCGAGGCGCAGCGCATCAAGCTGGTGACCGAACTCTCCAAGGTGCGCGACGAGGTCGGTCGGCGCGGCCAAAAAGCCCCGCACACCTTGTACGTGCTCGACGAGCCCACGGTGGGCTTGCACATGGCCGATGTGGAAAAACTCATCCGCGTGCTGCACCGTTTGGTCGACGGCGGGCACAGCGTGGTGGTGATCGAACACGACCTCGACGTCATGGCCGAAGCCGATTGGATCTTGGACTTGGGCCCCGAGGGTGGCTCGGGCGGCGGTCGCATCGTGGCGGCCGCCACACCCGAAGACGTGGTGCGTCAAGACACCCACACGGGGCGGGTGCTGGGGCCGGTGTTGGCGCGGGTTTGAGGCTCGATCAGCGCAGCCACAAAGCCAGCACCGCCAAGGCCAGCAACACCGTGGTCACCATCAGGATGCGGGTGCGCACACGCAAGACCTCCACGGCGTTGACCAAGCGGGTGTTTTGTTCGGCCAAGTCGGTCAAGGTGTTGGCGATGCGTTCGTGCACCTCGTCTGGGCTGGGGGCCGGTTCGGCGGGCTTGCGCTCGAGCAGTTTGCGTGCAGCGTTCAAGACCTTGGGGGCGTGTTCGATCACATCGCCCCACGGAATCACTTTGAGGGCGGTCAACCAAGAGATGGCCATGGTGAAGTTCTTGGGTGGTTCGTCATGTCTCAAGCTTACCTTGCGTGGCCTTTGCGTTAAGTCAAACGATCCCGAGGCCCATCGGCGTACGATGACACACGTTGTGGCGTACAAAACTGGGGTGGACACATGAACTGGTCGGGCTGGGTGGAGCAGTGGGGCGAAGGCCCCGTGATGGCGCTGGCCGGGTTGGCGGTGGGCTTGGGGTTTGGGTTTTTTGCCCAACGATCCAAGTTTTGTTTGCGCGGTGCTGTGATCGAGTTCTGGCACGGCCGCTTCGGCGACAAGCTGGCGGTGTGGCTCTTGTCTTTTGGCGCGGCGGTGGTGGCCGTGCAGACTTTGATTGTGATGGGCGCTCTCGACATCAGCAGTGCGCGCCAACTCGCCGCACGCGGTAGCTTGTCGGGCGCAGCCATCGGCGGGCTGTTGTTTGGGGTGGGCATGGTCATGACACGTGGCTGTGCCAGCCGACTGTTGGTGCTGTCGGCCAACGGCAATTTGCGCGCGCTTTTGTCGGGCTTGGTGTTCGCGGTGGTGGCCCAAGCTTCGTTGGCCGGCGCTTTGGCGCCTTGGCGCGAAACTTTGGCGTCGTGGTGGGTGGTCGACGGCGGGCCCACGCGCAGCCTGCTGGCGCTCATCGGTGTGGGCCCATGGGACGGGTTGGTGTTTGCCTTGGTGTGGTTGATCACCGGCCTGTACTTTGCCCATTACAGCGGTTGGTCGTTCTGGAAATGGGTCGGTGCCTTGGGCGCCGGCTTGATGGTGGCTTTGGCTTGGTGGGGGACCTACTCGGTCATGTCCAACTCGTTTGAGCCCGTGCAAATCCAAGGCCTGACCTTCAGCGGCCCCTCGGCCGAGTGGCTCATGCGCGTCTTGCACGAACCCAGTGGTCCTTGGACCTTTGGTCTGGGATTGATGCCCGGGGTGTTTGCCGGTTCGTTCTTGGGGGCTTGGCTCGGTCGGGATTTCAAGGTCGAAGGTTTTGGCCCTGGCTACAGCATGCCGCGCTACATCAGCGGCGCGGTCTTGATGGGTTTTGGCTCCATGCTCGCCGGCGGTTGTGCCGTGGGTGCGGGCATGACGGGCGGCGCCATTTTTGCCGTCACCGCTTGGGTGTCTTTGGGCGGCATGTGGCTCGGCGGTGGTTTGGCCGACCGTTGGCTGGACGGCGGCGCGAAGCGTTAACCCCGATCGGCCGTTGGGGCGCGGCGCAGCCACCACCAACCCGGACCGGCCACGGTCAACAACAGCAGCGGGAAGCCCAAGGTCGGTGCGCCGTCCAACATGAGCGCACCCAAGGCGGGTGCGAGCACGCCGCCCAAGGTGTAAGACAACACCAGCACCGCCGTGCTGTTGACCAGTGTGATGCCTTGTTCACGCGAACCGATGTCGATCATGGCCAAGGTGTAGAGGCTACCCCCTGCGCCGCCCCACACAAAGGCCACCACGGCCGCCAGCCAAGGCATGCCCGCCACAAAAGGAATCAGCACCGTGGCCAGCAAGGTCAGCAGCGCACACGCGTGCATGACCGCCAAGCGCGCGCCGTGCGCACTGCCCCAACGCGGCTGCGTCGACAAGCGATCCACCGCCATGCCCGCGGGCAACATCATCAGCGCACTGCCCAAACCGCTGGCCGAAACCAACAAGGCCGCGGCCACCGCGCCCATGCCCAAAGCCAAACCGTAGAGCGGCAAGATCGAGGTCAAACCGCTTTCAAAAAAGCCGCCCACAAAGCCCACGGCCATGATCAAGGGGTGGGCGCGCAGCGCGTGCCACACGCCGCCCAAGCCCACGCGGGCCTCGTGCGCATCGGCCGCCGCGGGCAAGCGAGGGATGGCGGCGCTGATGACCAGACCGATCAAGAGCGCACCGAGCACCCACCACAGGTTCTCTGGCCGCTCCGGCCCGACCCCAGCAAGCAAGGCCGGGCCGACCACAAAGGTGGTGCCGACCATGGTTTCGAACAGGCCCACCATGCGACCGCGGTGTTCGGTCGGGGCGAATTCGGCCACCACCGCTTCGGCCAAGACCCAGCGCAAACCCGATGCCGCCCCGGCAATGAACTCCAGCGCAAACCACACCGGCAGCGAGTCGGTGAGCAAAAACCCCGCGGCGGCGATGACGGGCACCAAACCCGAGAGCCACAGCGTGGGGCGGCGGCCCAAGCGTTGGGTGATAGCCGACACAAACGGGGTGACCGCAAAAATACCCACCCAACCGCTGGCGGCGAACAGCCCGGCCAGCGTGGTGGACACCCCGTCGTCCTTGAGTTGCAACAGCAAATAGGGCAGCAACATAAAGTAGCCCACGAGCTGGAAAAACGTGGCGCCGAACATGGCCCACAAGCCCCGACGTTCAAGCCTGTGGGCAAAGGGGTGGTGGGTCTGGGACAGGTGCTTCATGGCGATGCCGAGTGTCGCAGATGCACGCACTGCGCCGCTGCGGTAGAATTCCGGCATCCGAGGAGCGTTGCAGCGCACCCCCGACCACCGGTCGGCGAGGGGCGTGAGGCTCGGACCATCATTGCAACGACGCTCATCCACTGAACGTGTGATGGGCTTTTTTTTGCCTGTGCGCGTCCCGTGGTTCAACTCAACCGACTTGGAGCGCAACATGAACGCACGTATCCCTTCCGCCGTCACCACCGACTGCATCATTGCCGACATCGGCTTGGCCGACTGGGGCCGCAAAGAAATCAAAATTGCCGAGACAGAAATGCCCGGCCTCATGGCCATCCGCGAAGAATTTGCCAAAGCCCAACCTTTGAAGGGTGCGCGCATCACCGGCTCGCTGCACATGACCATCCAAACGGCCGTGCTGATCGAGACCTTGCAAGCCTTGGGCGCTGACGTGCGTTGGGCCTCTTGCAACATCTTCTCGACCCAAGACCACGCAGCTGCCGCTATTGCCGCCAAGGGC
>CAZNWS010000018.1:0-6095 GCA_964576495.1 uncultured Hydrogenophaga sp.
TGGCGACTTGGAGGGGGGCTACTACGTGCAGCCCACTTTGTTCAAAGGCCACAACAAAATGCGCATCTTCCAGGAAGAAATCTTTGGCCCCGTGTTGGCCGTGACCACCTTCAAAGACGAAGCCGAAGCTTTGGCGATTGCCAACGACACCTTGTACGGTCTGGGCGCTGGCGTGTGGAGCCGCAACGGCAACGTGGCCTACCGCATGGGCCGCGCCATCAAAGCCGGTCGTGTGTGGACCAATTGCTACCACGCTTACCCCGCACACGCCGCGTTTGGTGGTTACAAAGAGTCCGGCATTGGCCGTGAGACCCACAAGGTCATGCTCGACCACTACCAACAAACCAAGAACCTCTTGGTCAGCTACAGCGAGAGCAAGCTGGGCTTCTTTTAAAGTCTGTTGACCAAACGCCGCCGACTCCCAAGTCCGGCGGGGCGATCCACAGGGGCGAACACCGATTTCTGGTACTCCAGCATGAGGTGGCCGCCCCTGTGGGTTGGCATGCAGCGTCAACCCGCACGACCGTTGAGAACGAGGAGACCTTCATGGTTGAACGAGTGGTGGCCACGCCCGAAGCGCTGGCCTTGATCGAGGAACTCAAGGCGCAGTACGGCGAGTTGATGTTCCATCAAAGCGGTGGTTGCTGTGACAACAGCGCGGCCAACTGCTATTTGCCAACCGATCTGACGATTGGTCCATACGACATCAAGTTGGGCGAGGTCGGCGGCGTGCCTTTTTACATCGGCAAATTGCAATATGAATATTGGAAGCACACCCAACTCATCTTGGACGTGATCGAAGGCTCGGGTGGCACCTTCTCTTTGGAGGGCAATACCGGTAAAGCTTTCCACACACGGTCGCGTTTGTTTACCGACGACGAATGGGCCCAAATTGAGCCCCAAGTGGCGCGCGACCTAGGATAAACCCTTGCTCGATAGGGCTATCGAGGCGATAAAAAATCCCATGCGCACGCGCTGCCAAAAATTCCTACACTGGTTGCTCTTTCAACCTCAACACAAAGGAATAGGGACATGGACAGCAAGAAAAGCGCAACCGGCGGCTGCCCCGTCATGCACGGCGCCAACACCACTTCGGGCAATTCCAACATGGCTTGGTGGCCCAAGTCGTTGAACCTGAACATCCTGCATCAGCACGACACCAAGACCAACCCGCTCAAGGGATTCAACTACCGCGAAGAGGTCAAAAAACTGGACGTGGCGGCGTTGAAAAAAGACATGGTCAAGCTGATGACCGACAGCCAAGACTGGTGGCCGGCCGACTGGGGCCACTACGGCGGTTTGATGATTCGCTTGGCATGGCACTCGGCCGGTTCTTACCGCGTGGCCGACGGCCGCGGTGGTGCCGGCGCTGGCAACATCCGTTTCGCACCCTTGAACTCCTGGCCCGACAACGGCAACCTCGACAAAGCCCGTCGCTTGCTGTGGCCCATCAAGAAAAAATACGGCAACAAGATCAGCTGGGCCGATTTGATCATCTTGGCCGGTAACGTGGCTTACGAGTCCATGGGTTTGAAGACCTACGGCTTCTCGTTTGGCCGTGAGGACATTTGGCACCCCGAAGAAGACGTGTACTGGGGTTCGGAAAAAGATTGGCTGGCTTCGAGCCGCTACGACGGCGACGACCGCCAGTCTTTGGAAAACCCCTTGGCCGCGGTACAAATGGGTTTGATCTACGTGAACCCGGAAGGCGTCAACGGCAAGCCCGACCCCTTGCGCACCGCGCACGATGTTCGCTTGACCTTCGCTCGCATGGCGATGAACGACGAAGAGACCTGCGCGCTGACCGCCGGTGGTCACACCGTCGGCAAGGCCCACGGCAATGGCAAAGCCCAGAACTTGGGCCCCGCCCCCGAAGGCGCTGAGATCCACGAACAAGGCTTTGGTTGGATGAACCACACCAGCCGTGGCGTGGGCCGCGACACCGTGACCAGTGGCATCGAAGGCGCTTGGACCACCCACCCCACCCAGTGGGACAACGGCTACTTCCATCTGCTCTTGAACTACGAGTGGGAACTCACCAAGAGCCCTGCCGGTGCGAACCAATGGCGACCCATCAACATCAAGCCCGAAGACATGCCCGCCGACGTGGAAGATCCTTCCATCAAAGTCATGCCGATGATGACCGATGCCGACATGGCCATGAAGATGGACCCCGAGTACCGCAAGATATCGGAGCGCTTTTACAAAGACCCTGAATATTTCTCCAAGGTCTTTGCCCGCGCTTGGTTCAAGCTGACCCACCGCGACATGGGTCCCAAGACCCGTTACATCGGCCCCGAAGTGCCCGCCGAAGACCTGATCTGGCAAGACCCCATTCCTGCTGGCAAAACCGGCTACGACGTGGCCGCGGTGAAAGCCAAGATTGCCGCCAGCGGTTTGAGCGTGAGCGAGATGGTGTCCACCGCTTGGGACAGCGCCCGCACCTTCCGCCAGTCGGATCTGCGCGGTGGTGCCAACGGTGCTCGCATCCGTTTGGCCCCTCAGAAGGATTGGGAAGGCAACGAACCCGCCCGTTTGGCCAAGGTCTTGAAGGTCTTGGAAGGCATCGCCAAAGACAGCGGCGCCAGCGTGGCCGACGTGATCGTCTTGGCCGGTAACGTGGGCTTGGAGCAAGCCATCAAGGCCGCCGGTTTGAACGTGCCCGTGCCGTTCAACCCCGGCCGTGGTGACGCCACCCAAGAGATGACCGATGCCGAGTCCTTCGCCGTGCTCGAGCCTGTGCACGACGGTTTCCGCAATTGGACCAAGAAAGACTACGTCGTCAGCCCCGAGGAAATGCTCTTGGACCGCGCACAACTCTTGGGCCTGACCGCCCACGAGATGACCTGCCTGATCGGTGGCATGCGGGTCTTGGGCACCAACCACGGCGGCTCCCAGCACGGTGTGTTCACCGATCGCGTGGGTGTGTTGACCAACGACTTCTTTGTCAACCTGACCGACATGTCTTACCAGTGGAAGCCCACCGGCAAAAACTCGTACGACATCGTGGAGCGCAAGAGCGGCAAAACCCAGTGGACGGCCACCCGTGTCGATCTGGTTTTTGGTTCGAACTCGATCCTGCGCGCCTACGCCGAGGTCTATGCCCAAGACGACAACCAGGAAAAGTTTGTGACTGACTTTGTGGCCGCATGGACCAAGGTCATGAACGCCGACCGCTTCTGAACGTCGTCACGCCTTCGGGCATGAAGTGTTGACGCTTCAACAACGCCACCTTCGGGTGGCGTTGTTGTTGGTGCAAGGCCGCTCTGCCTAGAATGCGCTCATGACCCCCACCCCCGCCGATCATCCCCTGTTGCGTATTGCGACCTACAACATCCACAAAGGGGTGCAAGGCCTGGGACCAACAAAGCGTTTGGAAATCCACAACTTGGGTCATGCGGTGGAGCAACTCGACGCTGACGTGGTGTGCTTGCAAGAGGTGCGTCACCACAACCGCCGAGAGGAAAGCCGCTTCGCCCATTGGCCCGAGTTGCCGCAGGCCGATTTTTTGTCGCCACCTGGTTATGAGTCGGTGTACCGCACCAATGCGGTGACGCGCCATGGTGAACACGGCAACGCCGTTTTGTCGCGCTGGCCGGTCCTTGGTCATCGACACGAAGACATCTCGGATCACCGCTTCGAGCAGCGCGGCCTCCTGCATGTCGAGGTTCGCCTGGCCGGTGTTTTGGTGCATGTGATCGTGGTTCATTTGGGCTTGGTGCCGGCCAGCCGCGTACGGCAAGTGGCACAACTGGGCCGCTATCTGGAGCGCGAGGTCGATCCTCAAGCACCGCTTTTGGTGGCCGGTGACTTCAACGACTGGGGGCAGCGCCTGAGCCGCATGATGGCCCACATGGATTTGCATGAACACGGCGCACGCACGCCCACCTTCCCCGCCCGTTTGCCCCTGAGCCAGCTTGACCACGTGTACGCCCGTGGCCTCAAGCCCGTGAGCACTTGGGTCCCGCGCGGCCGAATTTGGCACCGAATGTCCGACCACCTGCCCCTGGTGGCCGACTTCACTTGGCAGGACTGAGCGTGCGATTGGCATCCATGGTCCACGGTGGAAACACCTTGGTCTTGCTGGAAGGGGCACGAGCTTGGTTCCCTGCGCTCATCCGCGAATTGGATCTGGCTCACACCCAAGTTCAGATCGAAACCTACATCTTGGACGTCACAGGTGCCGCTGAGGCCGTGGTCCAAGCCTTGGAGCGAGCGGCTTTGCGCGGTGTCCGTGTCTGGCTGTTGGTGGACGGTGCGGGCACGGGTGACCTCCCCGCCGAGTGGCGCCAGCGTTTGGTCCGCGCGGGGGTGGTTTGGCGCGTGTTCGCGCCCTTTGGCACCTGGGGTTGGTTTGTCCCCAGCCGTTGGCGGCGCTTGCACCGCAAGCTGTGCGTCATCGATGACCGCGTGGCTTTTTGTGGCGGCATCAATATCTTGGACGATTGGCACGACCCCAACCACGGGGCTTTGGAGCGACCGCGGTTGGACTTCTCGGTGCAATTGCAAGGGCCGGTGGTGCAGGACATTCACGAGACCATGAACCAGCTGTGGTGGCGAACCGAAGCGGCCACACAGGTTCGCCGCCGCGATTTGCCCGAGGCTTGGTCGGCTTGGCGTGCCACGCGCTGGTTGGGCTGGTGGAGTCGACACCCGGGGCCTCGCGTGAGTGTCTCGGGCACCCCAGCGGGGCTGCTGTTGCGCGACAACTTGGGCCACCGCGGTGACATTGAGCGTGCATACTTGAAGGCCATTGCGAGGGCGCGCCACGAGATCGTCATTGCGAATGCCTATTTTTTGCCCGGCCGTCGCTTGCGCCGGGCCTTGACCCTGGCGGCTGCGCGTGGCGTGCGTGTGCGGCTGTTGCTCCAAGGCCGCTATGAATACTTCATGCAATACCACGCTGCGCGGGCGGTTTATGCCAGCTTGTTGGCTGTGGGCATCGAGATCCACGAATATCAGCGCAGTTTTTTGCACGCCAAGGTCGCGGTGATCGACCCCCACCAGGGCCGTCCTTGGGCCACCGTCGGCTCATCCAATTTGGACCCCTTGAGCCTGTTGTTGGCCCGAGAGGCCAATGTGCAGGTGCTCGACGCCGCTTTTGCGCAGCAGTTGCACCAACGGCTTTGCCAGGTCATGCGTGAAGATGGACAAATGGTCAGGGCCGATCAATTTGCCCAGCGCAGCTTTTCAGAACGGTGTCGCGAGTGGATCGCCTTGGTGCTGATGCGAGGCGCTTTGTGGCTGACCGGCAGGCGGTACTGAATCCGGTTGAACAATGTCCTGTCCTCAGGGGGGCCATTGTGGTCGGTGTTAGGATGCCCAAAACACCCAAACTTGTACCCCATATGACCGCTTCCCACACCAGCGACGACGATCACGGCACACCTGTGTCGGTCAAAATTCGCGAACGCATCTTGGCCAGCCGCCGGCGTTTTCACTCCAACGACAACATTGCCGATTTCATTGAACCTGGCGAGTTGGATCAGTTGCTCGACGAAGTGGCCAGCAAGATGCAAGGCGTTTTGGACAGCTTGGTGATCGACCTAGACCACGATCACAACACCGCCGATACGGCCCGCCGTGTGGCCAAGATGTACATCAAAGAGGTGTTCAATGGCCGTTACGTCAAGGCGCCCAACATCACCGAATTTCCCAACGCCGAGCACCTCAATGAGCTGATGATCGTGGGTCCGATCACCGTGCGCAGCGCTTGCAGCCATCACTTTTGCCCCGTCATCGGCAAGATTTGGATCGGCATCTTGCCCAATGAGCGCACCAATGTCATCGGTTTGTCCAAATACGCTCGCTTGGCCGAATGGATCATGGGCCGCCCACAAATCCAAGAGGAGGCGGTGGTGCAACTCGCCGACCTCATTCAGCAAAAAACCCAGCCCGACGGCTTGGCCATTGTCATGGAAGCGAGCCACTACTGCATGTCGTGGCGCGGCGTCAAAGACATGGACAGCAAGATGATCAACTCGGTCATGCGCGGGGCCTTCCTCAAAGACCCGAATCTGCGTCGCGAATTTTTGTCCCTGATTCCCAAGAAGGATTGAGCCATGTTGGTCCGTTTGTTGTATGTCAGCCGTGCG
>CAZNWS010000018.1:6195-13214 GCA_964576495.1 uncultured Hydrogenophaga sp.
GCCGTGCCGACGCTGATCGGCTGCGACTTCACCAGCCGCCCCACGCGGCGCAAGCCCATCGTC
Organism: uncultured Hydrogenophaga sp.; assembly: GCA_964576495.1. GTDB lineage: Bacteria > Pseudomonadota > Gammaproteobacteria > Burkholderiales > Burkholderiaceae_C > Hydrogenophaga. The sequence goes on from CAZNWS010000018.1 coordinate 6,259, forward strand.
TTGGCCACCGGTCAAGCGCGTGCGGGGCGGGTGCAGCTGCAAGCCCTGCACACTTTTGAAGCCCCCGAGGCCTTTGGCCAATGGCTGTCGCAAGAGGGCGATTGGGTCGGGGGCTTTGATCTGCCTTTGGGCTTGCCGCGCGAGCTGATCGAGGCTTTGTCTTGGCCCACCGATTGGGCCGCGTGCATGGACCACTTCGCGGCCTTGTCGCGCGCCGAGATCCGCGAGCACTTCGTGGCCTTTTGTGCTGCGCGCCCGGTGGGGGCCAAGTTCGCGCACCGCGCCACCGACGGCCCTGCGGGCTCCAGCCCGTCGATGAAATGGGTCAACCCGCCGGTGGCGTTCATGTTGCACGCCGGGGTGCCGCTCTTGCGCCAAGCGGGCGTGCACCTGCCCGGTTTGGCCGAGGGCGATCGCCGCCGCGTGGCCCTGGAGGCTTACCCCGGTTTGCTGGCCCGCGAGGTCTTGGGCGCGCGCAGCTACAAGAGCGACGACAAGGCCAAACAAACCCCCGATCGGCTTTTGGCCCGGCGCGAACTCATCGGCGCTTTGGAGTGCGGTCAAACCCGCTTGGGTCTGCGCTTGGTGGCCAGCAACGCCCTGATGGGCCGATTGGCCGATGACCCCAGCGGCGACGCCTTGGACGCCACGCTGTGCCTGATACAAGCCGCCTGGGCCCAAGCCCAACACGAGGCTGGCCACCCACAATACGGTTTACCCCATTTCGACCCTCTGGAAGGTTGGATCGTCACCGCTTAACGCTTTGCCTGGAAAGACTTCACCATGACCATCGCCGAACTGTGCATCTTGATCGCTTGCCTCTTGCCCATCGTCTGCGCGGGCATCGCCAAATGGAAAGGTTTTGGTGTGCCGCGCCGTCACGGGGGCTTTGACAACCACAACCCGCGTCAGTGGTTGGCGCGTTTGGAGGGCTGGCAAGCCCGTGCCAACGCCGCCCAGCAGAACAGTTTTGAAGCCTTGCCCATCTTCATCGCTGGCGTGTTGATCGCCCAAGCCCACGGCGCGGCGAGTGGCACCGTCGACACCTTGGCCGTGGTCTTCGTCTTCGCCCGCGTGGCCTACATCGCCACCTATTTGGCCGACCGCGCCAACCTGCGCACCCTGTGCTGGGTCGTGGCCATGGGCTGCGCCATCGCTTTATTTTTTGTGTGAGACTGAGAACATGGATTCGCTGACGCAAATCGCTTTGGGCGCCTCCATCGGCGTGGCCGTGATGGGCCGCCGCACGGCGGTTTGGAAGGCTGCGTTGTGGGGTGGGGTGGCCGGTTTGCTGCCCGACCTCGACGTGCTGCTGGACCACGGCGACCCGGTGCTCAACATGGTGCTGCACCGCGCGGAGACACACGCTTTGTTTTGGCTGGCGTTGGCGTCGGGGCCTTTGGCTTGGCTGTTGGCGCGCATGACCGGCGAGCTGGGCTGGTGGCGTCGCTGGTGGTTGACCATGGCCTTGGCCTTGTTGACGCACCCGATCCTGGATTGGTTCACGATTTACGGCACCCAGCTGTTCTTGCCTTTCACCGACGAAGCCTTGGGCTTGGGCAGTTTGTTCATCATCGACCCGCTCTACAGCCTGCCTTTGATGGCCGGTGTGGTGTGGGCTTTGCGCGGGTCACTGCGGGGTTGGCGGGCGAATAACTTTGGGTTGGCATGGAGCTGCGTCTATATCGCCTGGAGCGTGTTGGTGCAGCAGCATGTGCTGGACCACGCGCAAGCGTCTTTGCGTGGTGCGGGCTTGTCCACCGAGCGAGTGTTTGTGACCCCCGCCCCCTTCAACACCGTGTTGTGGCGTGTGGTGGCCGTGGATGGCCAGCATTTGCACGAGGGCTTTTATTCGCTCTTGGACGCGGGGCGCCCGGTGCGCTTCGATGCGTTCGAGCGCGGCGCGGACCTCTTGGAAACACATGCCGATCATCCGCAGGTGCAGCGCTTGCAGCGCTTCGCCGATGGTTTTGTGAGCCTGCGACAAGAAGCCAACGGGGACTTGTGGATCAGCGACTGGCGCATGGGTCAGTACCCCAATTTTGTTTTCACCTTCAACATCGGGCCGACATTGACCCCCGGGCAAACGCCGCCGGTGGCCATCCAAGAGCGGCGCACCATGGACGTGGCGGCTGGTTTGGCGTGGCTTGCGCAACGACTGCAAGGCGAGGACATCGACCCCCCACGCTGAGGGCTGGTTGTCCAGAACAGCTTTGTCAGGGCGGATTCAATTCCCGCTTTTACGATCCGCGGCGTTGTTCCATTTGCTTCAGGCGCACGGCGTCTGCCACGCCCATGCTTCAACGCCTCATTTACCGTTCGACGGCTGCCCAGCCTTTGGGCAATATGCACCTGTGTCATTTGCTCGCCAGTGCCCGGCGTGCCAATGTGCGCGACGGCATCACCGGTCAATTGGCCTATGCCGATGGTGTGTTCTTGCAATGCGTCGAAGGGCCCGTTGGCGCGCTGTCGGCCTTGTGGCACAAGCTGTTGGCCGATACGCGACACCATTCGCTGGAGCTGATCGATCGCCGGGCCGTGGAGCGGCGTTTGTTTGGCGATTGGAGCTTGGCCTTCAGCAGCCGCCACTACCGCAACACCTACGACCTGCCCGGTTTTTTCCACACCGAACACGACCCCATCGAGGCCTTGATGGAGCTCTTGGGTTTGGCGACCCACTGAGCGCTTGCCTCTATAGTGTTCATCGTGTTGGATGAACCTGTGTTTGTTGGTGCTGGCCTTGGTGGGCACGGCGGTGTGGAGCTACCGCAACCAGCGCAACGAGGAAGAGCGCAACCGCTACGAACAGTGGTTCCAAGAGGTGCGCCGCCTCAAAGTCAAGATCCACATGGACCTCAGCACCGCAGGGCCCACGGCCAAGCCCTTGATGCTGCAAATCAACAAGATTTACGACAAGGTCATCGTCAGCGATCCCTCGGTGATGGACATCGCCGATGAGATCGTGAAGTTGTCGGTGGACGTGCTCAAAGACGATTGAACACGCAGACCAAGGTGGGATCGACTCTCAGGGTGCGATGGCTTCCAAGGCAATGTCGATGCGCACTTCGTCGCCCACGTAGGGCGCAAATTTGCCCGCATTGAAGTCGGAGCGCTTGATGGTGGTGAAGGCGTTGGCACCCAGGGCAGGCTTTTTCATCATGGGGTGGGGCATGGCCAAGAAGCTGGTCACGGTCAGCGTGACCGGCTTGCTCACACCCTTGATGGTGAGGGTGCCGTCGATGCTTTTGGGCTTATCGCCATCGAACGTGACCTTGGTGGACTTGAAGGTGGCCGTGGGGAATTTGGCCGTGTCCAGAAAATCTTCCCCCTGGATGTGACCGTTGAAGTCGGCAAAGCCGGTGTTCACCGATTTCATGTCGATGCTGATGTCCACGCTGCCGGTCTTGGCTTGCGCATCAAAAACCACCTTGCCAGACGTCTTAGAGAAGCTGCTGAGCTGGGTTGACAGACCAAAGTGCGAATACGAAAAGCGCGGGAAGGTGTGGCTTTCGTCGACGTTGTACGTCACAGGCGCTGCGATGGCGCTGCCCGCCAAGGCGGCCAACACGGCGGTGACGAGTGTGATGGGTTTGAGGGATTTCATGAAAACTCCTGGGTTAAAAATCATTTGAGGTTGAGATTGAAATGCACGGTGATCTCGTTGGCCACGACATCGAACTTCGCCCATAGGCCCTCGCCGATGCCAAAGTCAGCGCGCTTCATGACCAAACGACCACTGAGCAGACCTTGCGGCGATAGGGTGAGCGGTGTGCGCATTTCTCGCGTTTGACCCTTGAGGGTGAGTTGGCCCGTGGCTTCGTATTGGTGGGTGCCAGTGGACTTCAGGCTTTTGAGCACAAATAGGGCTTTGGGGTGGACGGGCACGTTGAACCATGCCTTGCCCACCACTTCCTGATCGGCTTCGGAAGACCCGGTGTCAATGCTGGACAGGTCGATCTCGATTCGGCCTTGGGCTTTGTCCAGTTGTTTCGTGTTCAAACTCACTTGGGCCGAGAATTTTTTGAACTGCCCTTCCATCGGGACGCCCATTTGCTTGTAACTGAAGCCGATGACGCTGTTTTCGGTGGCGACCGTTTGGTAAGTCGCGGCTTGGGCGCTCGTGAGTAATGTGGCACCCAAGGTCAAGAGGATGGTGACGTGTTTCATGGTTTGAATCCTTAACGCATGCGACGCAAGGTGTCGTCTTTGAGGACGAAATGGTGCCAAACCGTGGCCCCAACGTGACCCAGTAAGGTCAAGATGAAGGCGATGTTCAGCACTTTGTGCACCCATTGAAGCCAGTCGCCCAGCACTGGATCGCGCCCCACCAAGTCGGGAATGGGCCACACACCAAACCACACGGTTGTGAAACCTTTGGCTGAGCTCATGATCCAGCCCGTCAAAGGAATGACGATCATCAGTCCGTACAGTGCGACGTGACCCGCATGGGCTGCCAGTCGCATGTGCCGCGACAGGGATTCGGACAAAGGGGGCGGGCGGTGCGTCACGCGCCAAGCCAAGCGCAGCCAGACCAGCAAAAACACGGAGATTCCTCCCCACTTGTGCCAGGCATAAAGCTCGAGTTTTTGGGGTGAGAGCGGCAACTCGTGCATGTAGATGCCCAAAGCCAACAGGCCAAAGATCATCACGGCCATCAGCCAGTGCAGGCCTTTGGCCACGGGAGTGTAGGTAGGGTTCATGGTTTCAACCTCAGGTGAATGCATAGCCGTCCATGGCGATGACATGGTCATCGATGCCTCGGTAAAAAGCGTGGGGCTGTGCATCGGCACCGGCAGCGCCCAGCGCCGTGAACAAAGGCAACAGGTGTTCGTCGCGAGGGTGGGCGCGGGTGCCTGCGACTTGGGTTTGGCGGTAGTTGAGCAAGGCTTCGGTGTGCCGGCCCGTCATCTGCGTGTGGATCCAGTCGGCAAATTGCGGCACATACTCGGGCGTGGACTCACCCGTCATGCTGACGATTTGCCAGTCGCGCAGGTTGTGCGTCACATTGCCCGAAGCGACGATCAGAACGCCCTGATCGGCCAGCGGCGCCAGCGCCTGTCCCACGCGGTGTGCGTGTGCCGGTCCGCCATGGTGTTGAACCGACAAAGGCACCACGGGGATATCGGCGTCGGGGAACATCTGACGCAGCGGTACCCAAGCGCCGTGGTCCAAACCACGCTGAGGGTCGGTTTGTGCCGTCATGCCTGCGGTTTGTAGAGCCGACACGACTTGTTGGGCGGCTTCGGGGCAGCCCGTGGCGGGGTATTGAATCTCAAACAGTCGCGGGTCAAAACCACCGAAATCATGGATGGTGGTCAAACGGCGGGCGGTGCCTACGGTGGGCACGGTCGTCTCCCAGTGGGGGCTGACCACCACGATGGCGCGGGGCTGGGGCAGGCGCCGTGCCGTCTGGGTCATGGCTGCGCCCGCTGAACCAGGTCGCAAGGCGAACATGGGGGAGCCGTGGGGGACGAAAAGGACGTTGCGTAAGGTGTTCATGGCGGTGAACTGTAGGGGGTTTTAATGTTCATAAAAACACCATAATGAAGACAATTTTGTTGCAAAATAAGCAACAATGAACACCTTCGAAGCCATGCAAATTTTTGTGCGGGTGGCCGAGGCGGGCAGTTTCATCGCCGTGGCCAATGAGTTGCAAGTGGCCCGTTCGGTGGTGACCCGCCAGGTAGCGGCCTTGGAAAAACACCTCGGCACCAAGCTGATCACCCGCAGCACTCGCAGCCTCAATCTCACGGCAGCGGGTGCGGCTTACCTCGAAAAATGTCGGGTCATCTTGAACCTGGTCGATGCGGCCGAGTCCGGACTGCAGTCAGAGAAGGGGCAAGCGCGTGGGCGCATCCGTTTGGGTTTGCCCTTGTCGTTTGGCTTGGAGGTGCTCATGCCCCTCCTGCTGGATTTTGCGCAAGCCCACCCACACATGGAGCTGCACATGGACTTGTCCGATCAGCGCAGCAATTTGGTGGAAGAAGGCATGGACGTCTCCATCAGGGTGACCTCACATTTGCAAGACACCGACATCGTTCGTCGATTGGGGTACTGCCGCTTGATGACCTTGGCTTCGCCCGATTATTGGAACTTGCACGGCGTGCCCCGAGAACCTCAGACCTTGGTCCAACACGAGGCCTTGGTGTACAGCTTCGGTGGCCAAGGTATGACTTGGCGTTACCGCGTTGCGGGGCAAGACTTAAGCTTGCCGGTGCGTGGCCGCATCGTGGCCAACAACGGTGTGGCCCTCATGCAAGCGGCGGCGCGCGGCATGGGCGTCACGGTGCAGCCCGATTTCATCGCTGCGCCGTGGTTGGCTCGGGGTGAGGTGGTGGAAGTGCTGCGCGAATGCGCCCCCGAGCCTTTGGGCATCTATGCGGTCTTGCCCAGCAACCGGTACGTGCCGCAACGCGTCAATTTGCTGATCGAGCACTTGGCCAGCGCCTTGTCCGCAACCAGCGGTCTTTGAAGGCTGGGCCGCGTTTCAGGCCCAGCGCGCGCGGTGACGGGCGATTTGTGAACGCACTTGGGCTGGCGCCGTGCCGCCCAGGGTGTTGCGCGCGTTCATCGAGCCTTGCAGGCTGAGTGGCCCGAACACATCCGATTCGATGCGGCTGTCGAACTTTTGCAGGGTTTCCAGCGGTAGCTCGGACAGGTCCACACCCAGGCCTTGCGCGGTTTTGACCGCGTGGGCCACGACCTCGTGCGCGTCGCGAAACGGCAATCCCTTCTTGACCAAGTAGTCGGCCAAGTCCGTGGCGGTGGCGTAGCCTTTTTTCACGGCCGCTTCCATGGCCGCGGCGTTCACGGTGATGCCGCCTTCTTTGGCGCCCGTGGCAGGGTTGACCTGGCCGCCCACCATCTCGCAGAAGATGCGCAGCGTGTCTTTGAGCGTGTCCACCGTGTCGAACAGCGGCTCTTTGTCTTCTTGGTTGTCTTTGTTGTAGGCCAAG
>CAZNWS010000019.1:0-328 GCA_964576495.1 uncultured Hydrogenophaga sp.
CCCAGTGGGTGTGTTACCCGTCATGGGCAGCAACCAGCTCGGCCGCATCGGCACTTTTGGCCAAGCGCTGAAAGTGCCGATGGATCGGCAGACCTGGTTTGAGCTGTACGAACTGGCCAACGGCCACGAAGTGCCTTAAGCGCCGCCACGCCCGCACGCCCCACCGAAAGCCCCCCATGCGCCACTTGCCCGACACCATGCCCGCCACCGCCCCCGTGCCCGTTGCCAACCAGGACCCCGCGGACTACCGCAAGGCCCTGTCCTGTTTTGCCACCGGTGTGACGGTGGTCACCACTCGCTGGCAAGACAGCGACTGGGGCATGACCTG
>CAZNWS010000019.1:338-13150 GCA_964576495.1 uncultured Hydrogenophaga sp.
CTTCACCCAGTCGGGCGGCTTCACGGTGAGCGTGTTGTCGCAGCCGCAGCAAGCGCTGGCGCGCCAGTTCGCCACCGGCGACATGGTGGCGCGTTTTGCCAACGTGCCGGTGCAGCGCCAGGCCAGCGAGCGCCTGCGCTTGAGCGAATCCCTGGCGTGGTTTGATTGTTCGCTGCACCAGTTGGTGGACGCGGGCGATCACCACATCGTGATTGGCCAGGTGCAGGACTTTGGCTGGCGCGACGCCGCTGCGCTGGGCTTCTGGCGCAGCCAGTTTGGTCAATTCCAGGCCAACCCAACATGATGCCCTTGTGGTTGTTGTTCCTGCTGGTGGGCGCAGCGGGAGGCTTCACGGCGGGCCTGTTTGGTGTCGGCGGGGGTTTGGTGATCGTGCCCACGCTCTATTTCCTCTGGAAAAGCGACCCCGTTCTGGGGCCCCATGTGATGCACTTCGCGGTGGCCACCTCGCTGGCCTGCATCGTGATCACCTCCATCACCAGTTCGTGGACACACTGGCGCGCCAAGCGCCTCCAGTTTGAGCGCTTGCCGTGGCTGGCCGGTGCGGTGAGCCTGGGCGCGGTGTCGGCCGTGCTGCTGGCCAACTGGCTGCCGACCACTTGGCTCAAAGTGGGCTTTGGCTTGTTTGCACTGGCCACCTGCCTGACCCTCCTGCGCAAACCAGCCAATGAGGTCAGCAAACCCGCTCCCACCCAACCCGAGCTGTTGGGCGCGGGCACTTTCATTGGCCATGTGTCCACGCTGCTGGGCGTGAGCGGTGGCGCCATGACGGTGCCCTACCTGGTGCTGCGCGGTATCGACATGCGCCAAGCGGTGGTGGTCAGCTCGGCGGTGGCCATACCCATTTCGCTCATTGGCGCCGTGGGCTTGGGCCTCACCGGCCCCAACACCCCCCACACCTGGGGTTATGTGCACCTGAGCGCCTTTGTGGGCATCAGCGCGGTGAGCCTCTTCTTTGCCAATTGGGGCGCGCGTCTTTCGCAACGTATGGACAAAGGATTGTTGCAACGGGCTTTTGCGGGTTTTTTGGCCTTGGTGGCCGCGCACATGCTCTTGTTTTGAGTCTTTGAATCAAAGTCCGTTTTGTGCGCGGCGCAAACGTTCTCGACTGTTGTTGAGGTGAAGCCGCATGTGGGTCCGTGCGGCTTCTGCGTTTTGTTGCTCAATGGCCGCAAAGATCGACTCGTGTTCACCGTGGACGCGCTGTAAGTAGGCCAGCCGCCCCTCGGGCGCTTGGGCTGCGGTTTTGAGTCGGGTTCGGGGAATGATCATCGTGCCCAAGTAGGTCATCAAATCGGCGAAGTGTCGGTTGCACGTGGCTTGTGCGACCTCCATGTGAAATTGAAAATCGGAGGGAACGGCATCCGATTGGTTGTGTATGGCCGAATGAAAAGTGTCCAAGGCTGCTCGCATGTTCTCCAGATGCTCCGTGGTGCGTCGTTGGGCCGCCATGTATGCAGCTTCGCTCTCCAAGCTGATGCGCAGCTCAAGCAGGGCGATCACTTCGCTGACCACCGCCATGTCTTCGGGGTCGATGCGAAACACCGTATCCGTGGCCGACAGGGCATTCACAAACGTGCCCACGCCATGGCGTGTTTCTACAAGTTGTGAGGCTTGCAGTCGAGAAATTGCTTCGCGTACCACTGTGCGACTGACGTCAAAGCGCTCCGAGAGTTCCGATTCCGTCGGCAGTTTGCTGCCTTCGGGCAAGCGCCCTAGGCGGATGTCCTCGGCGAGGGTTTTGACAATTTCGTTGACCAAACCCTTGGGTCGTCGAGCAGGGCTTAGGGTTTTCGCTAGTTCCATGCATTTTTCCTTGACAAGCCCCAAAGGGTACTTAGACTACGAAGGTCATTGGTTGTATGACAACTGATGACTGATCTCATTCCCCTCAATTTAACAAACACCGATCCCGGTGTGCAAGCTTTTTGATCGACGGATCTAGAACCAACATGACGCATACCATCAAAACTCACCAACGGATTTTGTTGACGGGTGCTGCCGGTCAACTCGGTCAGGTTTTGCGCCAGTCACTTAGGGCTAACGCTCATGTGCTTCGGGTTTCAGACCGATTGCCCTTAGGTCCAGCCCAAGATCGCGAGGAAGTGGTGCAAGCCGATTTGGCCGATCGGGCGGCTGTCGAGCGTGCGGTGGCGGGTTGCGATGCGATTGTTCACCTGGGTGGCATTTCTGTAGAGGCACCCTTTGAAGACATTTTGCAGGCCAACATCTTGGGTCTTTACCATTTGTACGAGGCGGCCAGAGAGCACGGTGTGCGGCGTGTGGTGTTCGCCAGTTCCAACCATGTGGTGGGTTTTTACAGCCAAGGTCAGACCATCACCGCGGATCACCCGCCTCGACCCGACGGTTTTTATGGCGTGAGCAAAGCCTTTGGTGAAGACCTCTCGCGCATGTATTTCGAGCGTGATGGCATCGAGACGGCGTGCTTGCGAATCGGTTCGTCCACCCCGTTTCCTCGAGATAGGCGCATGTTGGCCAGTTGGCTCAGCCATGGTGATTTGCACCGACTGATCAGCGCCTGTTTGTCAACCCCTGTGCTAGGACACTCCATCATCTTTGGCATGTCTAACAACGCCGTCACTTGGTGGGACAACAGCCGTGCTCGGCACATTGGTTACGTGCCGCAAGACAGTTCAGACGATTACCGCGAGAGGGTGTTTGCCCAAACCGCCCCCCCGAAGCTGAACGACCCCACGGCGTGTTTGCAAGGCGGCGCCTTCGTGGCGATCGACGCCCGTCGTTCGAAGGAGTCGCGTTGAGTCACATTGACGTGAGCTGTGTGGTGCCCGGTCCATTCGGGGTTGGTGAGAGCCCCGTGTGGGACGCTGTTCGCCAATCTTTGTGGTGGGTAGACATCCCCGGTCGTGCGTTGTGCTGCTGGAACAGCCGCACGGACCAGACTTGGCAATGGACCACGCCAGAGCAAACTGGGTGCATTGCCATGGTCGAGGGCAGCCAAGATGCGATGTGGCCGCAGTGGGTGGCGGCCATGGAGACGGGCGTGGCTGTCCTGCACCCGCTACCAGCGGGAGGCTTGGAGACCCATTGGCTCACGCGCTGTGAGCTACCCGAAACCGGCATGCGCTTCAACGATGGCCGTTGTGATCGTCAGGGGCGTTTCCATGCCGGCACCATGGTGATGGACATGACCTTGGCGCGACCGGTGGGGCAATGGTTGACCTTGTTCCAACAAACGATGCGACCTTGGCAAACGGGTTTGATCACCCCCAATGGCTTGGCCTTCAGTCCCGATGGTCGAACCATTTATTGGTCGGACTCGCACCCCCAAGTCCAGCGCGTTTGGCGTGCTCCATATGACATCGACACGGGTCAAGTGCAGACTGCGCAAGTCTGGATCGACTTTGCATCGTTGCCAGGCCGTCCTGATGGAGCAGCGATCGATGAAGACGGTGCGTATTGGATTTGTGGCAACGATGGCGCTCAAGTGCATCGGTTCACGCCCGAGGGTCGTTTGGACCGTTCGGTGGATTTGCCTGTGAAAAAACCCGCCATGTGCGCCTTTGGCGGACCCGGCATGGATACCTTGTTCGTGACTTCGATTCGACCAGGGGGTGATCTTTCCGATCAACCCTTGGCCGGCGGGGTCTTCGCACTGCGTCCGGGCGTGAGGGGCCTGGACGAGCCGCGCTGCATTTTGTGACGCGCGGTCATTTTCCCTTGACATCACCCAACTTGGAGACACTCATGAAATTGCAACGACGCTTGTTGAATGGCTTGGTTTTGGCCAGCTTGCTGCCATTGGGCGCTCATGCCCAAACGGTTTTGCGCGCCCACGACACACACCCCGCGGGTTATCCGACGGTGGCTGCTGTGGAAAGCATGGGTAAAAAATTGGAAGCGGCCACCAGCGGTCGCATCAAGATTCAGACCTTCCCCGGCGCTGTGTTGGGTCAAGAAAAAGAGGCTGTTGAACAGACGCAGTTGGGCGCAATTCAGATGGCTCGCATTTCGCTGGGCGTGATTGGCCCTGTGGTCCCTGAAGTTGACGTGTTCAACATGCCTTTTGTGTTCCGCGATGTCAAGCACATGCGTGCCGTGATTGATGGCCCCATTGGCCAAGAGCTGCTCGACAAAGTGACGGCCAGCTCTTCTCGCTTGGTGGGTTTGGGTTGGATGGACGGCGGCAGCCGCAGCCTCTACACCAAAAAACCTGTGCGCACACCCGCTGACCTCAAAGGTCAAAAGATCCGCATGATGGGCAACCCCTTGTTCGTGGACACCATGAATGCCATGGGTGGCAACGGCATCAGCATGGCTTATGGCGAGGTTTTCACTTCGCTGCAAACCGGCGTGATCGATGGTGCAGAGAACAACCCACCGAGCTATTTCACCGCCAACCACTACAGCACGCCAGCGAAGTTTTATTCGCAGACCAACCACCTCATCATTCCTGAAATTTTGGTGATGTCTAAGGTGGCGTGGGACAAGCTCTCGGCTGCTGACCAAGCGCTGGTCAAGAAGTTGGCCCGCGAAGCACAAATGGAGCAACGTCAACTGTGGGACAAGAGCGTGGCCGAATACACCACCAAGCTCAAGGCCGCCGGCGTTGAGTTCATCAACATCGATAACAAGCCTTTTTACGACGCCACCGAGCCAGTTCGTCAGAAATACGGTGCTAAGCACACCGAGCTGATGAAGCGCATCGCCGCCGTGAAGTAATGCCAACCCGCCCCTCGCGCGCGGTCAATCCGATGCGCGAGGGGTCTCAAGTCAGAGCTTGTATGACCCACCTCGCCCCCCATGAATCTGTCGTGTCCCGTTGGCTCGACCTCATCTACCTGGCCTGCATGTGGACGGCGGGTTGGTGCGTTTTGCTGATGTCTTTGTTCATACCTTGGGGTATTTTTTCCCGCTACGTTTTGGGTACAGGCTCTCAATGGCCTGAGCCCATATCGATTTTGTTGATGGTCGTCTTTACCTTTTTGGGGGCGGCCTGCAGTTATCGCGCAGGCGGACACATTGCCGTTGAGATGCTGACGCAACGTTTGTCTGAACCGCTGCGAAAGCCCTTGCGTGGTGTTGTTCACCTGCTCATGTTCACCTTGTCCTTGTTCATGCTGTGGTTTGGTGCCCAGCTGTGCATCGGCACCTGGGGACAGTCCATCCCTGAGTTACCTTGGATACCCGTTGGATTCACTTACTTGCCCGTACCCATTGGCGGTGCTGTCACGGCATTGTTCGTTCTAGAACACATGTTCTTGGGCAGTCAACGGGGCCGTGCGGTTGTGAATTACGAGCACGCGAGTCAGCCGCAGTAAGGAGTTCCCACATGGAAGCATGGATTTTGTTGGGCAGCTTCTTTGCGCTCATTCTCATCGGGACACCTGTGGCTTATGCCATGGGCATTGCCGCCCTGTTAGGGGCTTGGTGGATCGATATACCTTTGGACGCGGTCATGATCGCGATCGCCAACGGGGTGAACAAGTTTTCGTTGTTGGCCATTCCATTTTTCGTCTTGGCCGGAGCCATCATGGCCGAGGGGGGGATGGCCCGCCGACTGGTGGCTTTTGCCAACGTCTTGGTGGGTTTTATTCGAGGCGGACTGTCTCTGGTCAATATCTTGGCGTCGACATTTTTTGGTGCCATCTCTGGCTCATCCATGGCCGATACGGCATCGGTGGGCACGGTATTGATCCCCGAGATGGAGAAGAAGGGCTATCCCAGAGATTTCGCCACGGCCGTGACCATCAGTGGATCGGTGCAGGCCATCCTCATCCCCCCCAGCCACAACGCGGTGATTTATTCCTTGGCTGCTGGTGGCACAGTCTCGATTGCGGCGCTGTTTGTGGCGGGCGTATTGCCCGGTTTGCTGTTGGGTTTGACCTTGGCAACGATGTGCCTGTGGATGGCCCGAAAACGCCAATTCCCCAAGGGTGAGGTCATTCCCCTGCGACAGGCCTTTCGCATCAGTTTGGATGCCTTGTGGGGCTTGATGACCATGTTCATCATCTTGGGTGGCATCCTCAGCGGTGTGTTCACACCCACCGAATCCGCTTCGATCGCGGTGCTGTGGGCCTTTTTTGTGACCATGTTCATTTACCGCGATTACCGCTGGTCGGAGTTGCCCAAGCTCATGCACCGTACCGTCAAGACCTTGGCCATCGTGATGATCTTGATTGCATTTGCAGCCAGTTTTGGCTATGTGATGACCTTGATGCAGGTGCCTTTGAAGATCACTACCGCATTGACGGCAGTGTCGGACAACCGCTACGTCATCTTGGCGTTGATCAACGGCTTGATGTTGGTCTTAGGAACTTTGATGGATATGGCACCGTTGATCCTGATCTTGACACCAATTTTGTTGCCGGTGGTCACCAGCATCGGCGTGGATCCGGTGCATTTCGGCATGATCATGATGGTCAACTTGGGCATTGGTTTGATCACTCCGCCGGTGGGAGGCGTTTTGTTTGTGGGTGCGGCTGTGGCCAAATTGCCCATGGAACAGGTCGTCAAAGCCCTGTTGCCGTTTTTTGGGGCCCTCATGTTGGTCTTGATGTTGGTGACTTACGTGCCTGAGGTCTCTTTGTGGCTGCCGCAGGTGGTGGGCGTCAAATGAGCCCAGACCGTATTCGCAACATTCGGGTCACGCCCATCGCCTTCAGGGACCCGCCGCTGCTCAACGCGGCGGGTATCCATGAGCCGTGGGCCTTGCGTTCGATCATTGAAATTGAGACCGATTCGGGTTGGGTGGGTATCAATGAAACCTACGGCGACCAATCCATGTTGGACGCATTGGCCAAAGCGGCACCGGCCTTGATCGATTTGTCGCCCTGGGCGCTCAACGAGATGCAAGAGCGGGTCACGGCCTTGGTCAAGCCCACTTCAAACACTTCGGAATTTTTGGGGCGACAGGTCTCTTTGGCGCCGGGCAATCACGTGTCCAAGACCGTGGCCAAAGTGGTCAGTGCATTCGAAGTGGCCATGATGGATTTGCAAGGACAGTTGGCCAACGCCCCTCTGGTGGATTTGTTGGGTGGCGCGGTCCGCCCAGCGGTGCCCTTCTCGGCCTACTTGTTTTTTAAATACGCCGAGCACATCGAAGGGCCTTACCCCGCCGACCCTTGGGGCGAAGGTTTGGAACCTGCTCAGATGGTCATGCAGGCGCGTCGCATGGTTGACGAGTACGGCTTTCGCAGCATCAAGCTCAAAGCCGGTGCTTTACCGCCAGCACAAGAGGTGGCAACGGTTTTGGCTTTGGCTGAAGCCTTTCCGGGTACCCCGCTGCGCATCGATCCGAACGCCAATTGGTCGGTGGCCACGAGCTTGCACGTTCTCGAACAGTTGCGCGGGGTCTTGGAATACTACGAAGACCCGGCTCCTGGTTTGGAGGGTATGGCTGCGGTGGCTCGGGTTTGTGATGTGCCATTGGCGACCAACATGGTCGTGACCGACCCCCTCGAATTTCGTCGCAACGTGGAGATGGACTGCCCCGTCAAAGTGATTCTGAGCGACCACCATTACTGGGGGGGCTTGCGAGCCACACAACGCTTGGGTTTGATGTGCGAGACCTTTGGGCTGGGTTTGTCGATGCATTCGAACTCGCATTTGGGCATCAGCTTGATGGCCATGACGCACTTGGCCGCATCGGTGCCGAACCTGTCTTATGCCTGCGACACGCATTACCCCTGGCAAGACGACGAAGTCATTGAGGGTGGTCGCTTGCGCTTCGAAAACGGCAATTTACCGGTAACAAGCTCGCCGGGCTTGGGTGTTCACATCGATCCAAAGGCTTTGGCCCGATTGCACGACAACTACCGCCGTATCAGCATCCGGCAGCGCGATGACCTGGCACAAATGCGCAAATACGATCCCCACTTCACCGGGCTCCAACCCCGCTTTTGAAACTCCCAGAAACCATGAGCCTCAACAACACAAACCCTTTTCATGTTGTTCATGACACCCCGCGTGTGCAGCGCCTGCAGGTGATTCCTGTGGCGGGCCGAGATGGCATGCTGCTCAACTTATCGGGTGCCCATGCCCCGTTTTTTACCCGCAATATCGTCATCGTCACCGACAGCGCTGGCCATACCGGACTGGGTGAGGTGCCCGGCGGAGAAAAAATCCGCCTAACTTTGGAGGAGGCGCGGCCCTTGGTCGAAGGGCAGCCCATTGGGCAGTTGCAATCCATCTTGAATCACATGCGTGTGAAGTTCGCCGATCGAGACAGCGGTGGGCGTGGTTTGCAAACGTATGACCTGCGCACGACCATCCATGCACTGACCGCGGTGGAGTCGGCCTTGTTGGACCTGATGGGTCAGCACCTGGGGGTGCCGGTGGCGGCGTTGCTGGGCGAAGGGCAGCAACGCGATGCGGTTCAAATGTTGGGCTACCTGTTTTTTGTTGGTGACCGCCATAAGACCGATTTGCCTTACGCCAGCGAGCCCGATAACGCCGACGATTGGTGCCGATTGCGACACGAAGCGGCGATGACGGCCGAATCGGTGGTGCGTTTGGCCGAAGCCGCTCAGCAACGATACGGCTTTCAAGACTTCAAACTCAAGGGTGGTGTGCTGTCGGGTGACGCCGAAGTCGACGCCGTCACCGCGTTGCACGAACGGTTCCCCGACGCGCGTGTGACCTTGGACCCCAATGGAGGCTGGTGGCTCAAAGACGCCATTCGTCTGGGTCAGCGCATGCGCGGTGTCGTGGCCTATGCCGAAGATCCATGTGGTGCTGAGGAGGGCTTCAGCGGCCGCGAGGTCATGGCTGAGTTTCGACGCGCCACGGGCTTGCCCACGGCGACCAATATGGTGGCCACGGATTGGCGACAAATGGCCCATTCGCTGGCCTTGCAAAGCGTGGATATTCCCTTGGCCGACCCCCATTTTTGGACCATGGCCGGCAGCGTTCGGGTGGCCCAAACCTGCCGAGATTGGGGCTTGACTTGGGGTAGCCACTCCAACAACCACTTCGATATTTCTTTGGCCATGTTCACGCACGTGGGCGCGGCGGCGCCGGGTAAGGTCACGGCCATTGACACGCATTGGATTTGGCAAGACGGTCAGCGCCTGACCCAATCACCGCTGAAGATCGAGGGCGGTTATGTGCAAGTGCCCAAGCGGCCGGGGCTGGGCATCGAAATCGACATGGTTGAAGTCGAAAAAGCCAATCAACTGTATTTGCAGCACGGATTGGGCGCTCGTGATGACGCGATGGCCATGCAGTACCTGATTCCGGGCTGGACTTTCAACCCCAAACAGCCGGCCATGGTGCGCTGAGCCTAACCGTTAATTAAAAAAAGGAAATCAAACATGAAACTGGGATTCATTGGACTGGGCATCATGGGCACACCCATGGCAGGACATTTGTTGGCCGCAGGTCACGAGTTGTTTGCGCACTCACGCCGTGGTGTACCAGACACGCTCACCGACGCTGGAGCCAAGACCTGTCAGACCGCGGCCGAGGTGGCCGCCGCGGCCGATATTGTTTTTCTCATGGTGCCCGACACACCGCATGTGGCGGACGTGCTGTTCGGCCCAAGCGGCTTGGACAAAGGGCTGAGTCCCGGTAAAACGGTGGTTGACATGAGCTCCATCTCGCCCATCGCGACCAAAGAATTTGCCAAGCGCATCGAAGCCTTGGGTTGTGAATACATGGACGCACCGGTCAGTGGTGGTGAGGTGGGTGCCAAAGCCGCCAGCTTGACGATCATGGTCGGTGCGGCTGAAAGCACCTTTACCCGTGTGCAACCGTTGTTGGCGTTGATGGGCAAAAACATCACTCGGGTGGGCGGTGTTGGTGACGGTCAAACCTGCAAAGTGGCCAATCAGATCATCGTGGCACTCAACATCGAGGCCGTGGGCGAGGCTTTGTTGTTTGCCGCCAAGGCTGGGGCTGACCCCGCCAAAGTTCGAGAGGCTTTGATGGGGGGATTTGCCGCCAGCCGCATTTTGGAAGTGCACGGCGAGCGCATGATCAAGCGCACGTTCAATCCAGGCTTTCGCATCGAATTGCACCAAAAAGATTTGGCCTTGGCCCTGGAGGGGGCGCGGGCTTTGGGTTTGAGTCTTCCCCACACCGCCAGCGCAGCCCAACTCATGAACAGCTGCGTGGCGCAAGGTGGCGCCGCTTGGGACCACTCGGGTCTCGTGCGTGCGCTCGAAACCGCATCCCATTTTCAAATAGCCTCTTAACTTTAAGCGCACGAGACGATCATGGAACTACCTCTTAATCACTTCAAACGCGCCATCCTCTCAGGCCAAGCCCAAATCGGCTTGTGGTCTCACCTGTGCAGCGCCATCAGTACCGAGATCATCGCGGGTTCCGGATTTGATTGGTTGTTGTTGGACATGGAGCATTCTCCCAATGAACTGCCCGAAGTTCTCTCACAGCTGCACGCCATGCATGGGGGCACAGCCAGTGCGATCATTCGTCCCCCATGGAACGACATGGTCACTTTCAAGCGCTTGTTGGACATCGGTGTGCAGACTTTGTTGGTGCCCTATGTCCAGACCGCTGATGAGGCTCGTCAAGCGGTTTCCTTCACCCGTTACCCTCCGCATGGCGTGAGAGGTTATGCCGGCGCGCCTCGAGCCAGTGCTTATGGCCGTGTCAAGGACTACGCGCATCGATGTGCCGAGGAATTGTGTGTGTTGGTCCAAGTCGAAACGGTTCAAGGTTTGGACAACTTGGAGGACATCGCCAACGTGCAAGGCATCGATGGGGTTTTCATCGGTCCAGGCGATTTGTCTGCGGCCATGGGCCATTTGGGTAACCCCAAGCACCCCGAGGTCTTGGCCAAGATCGAACAGGCAATTGCTCGCATTCGGGCGTGTGGTAAAGCCGTCGGCATCCTCACCGGCGACGAGGCCTTGGCGCGCCACTACCTCGACTTGGGCTGCCTGTTTGTGGCTGTGGGTGCGGATCAAAACCTCTTGCGCGACAGCTCACAAGCCTTGGCGCAACGCTTTCAGCAGCACATCCAGCGCTGAAGATCATGAACGCCCCTGCTGAACGCCCGGCACGAACAATCCGTGTCCACCCCAACGACAACGTTGCGGTGGTGGTCAATGACGGTGGCTTACCTGCGGGTACACCATTGCCCGAAGGGCCCACTTTGGTCCAAGCCGTCCCTCAAGGCCACAAGGTGGCCTTGGTCGATTTACCCGTGGGCGCGGCCATTCGTCGCTACAACGTGGTCATTGGGCACGCCGCAGTCGACATTCCCGCAGGTTCTTGGGTCAGTGAGGCACGTTTGGTCATGCCCGCCGCTTGTAGTTTGGACCACGTGCCACCGTCGGATCCTCCTCCCAACTTGCCGCCGTTGGATGGGTACACCTTTGAGGGCTACCGTAACCCCGACGGCAGTGTGGGCACGCGCAATCTGTTGGCAGTGACGACCACCGTTCAATGCGTTTCGGGTGTGCTGGCGTTCGCGGTGGAGCGTATCCGGCAATCTTTGTTGCCCCTTTATCCCCATGTGGATGGTGTCGTTGGACTTACCCACAGCTACGGATGCGGCGTGGCCATTGATGCCCCCGATGCGGTCATTCCCATTCGCACGGTTCGACATTTGGCGCTCAACCCAAATTTTGGCGGTGAGGTGATGGTGTTGAGCTTGGGCTGTGAAAAGCTGCAGCCCGAGCGGCTTTTGCCGCCCGGCAGCATCCCTTTGATCAACGCATCCACAGAGCCCGACGTGGTGTGTTTGCAAGACGAACAGCACGTGGGTTTTATGTCGATGGTGGACAGCATTTTGCGTCAAGCCCGTGTGCATCTGGAGCGCTTGAACCAGCGCCGCCGCGAAACCGTCCCTGCCAGTGAGTTGGTGGTGGGGGTGCAGTGTGGGGGCAGCGATGCTTTCTCGGGCGTGACGGCCAACCCTGCGGTGGGCTTTGCCACCGATTTGTTGGTCCGTGCTGGTGCGGCGGTGATGTTCAGTGAAAACACCGAGGTTCGTGATGCGGTGGATCAACTCACCCGCCGTGCGGCCACCCCGGAAGTGGCGCAAGCCATCGTGCGTGAACTGGCATGGTACGACGCGTACTTGGCCAGGGGCCAAGCCGACCGCAGTGCCAACACCACGCCGGGCAACAAAAAAGGCGGCTTGTCTAACATCGTTGAAAAAGCCATGGGTTCCATCGTCAAGAGCGGCACTGGGCCGATTCACGGCGTGCTCTCACCGGGTGAACGCTTGCAAGGCAAAGGTTTGGTCTTTGCGGCCACCCCGGCGAGTGACTTCATTTGCGGCACCTTGCAACTGGCTGCGGGCATGAATGTGCATGTGTTCACCACCGGTCGCGGCACACCCTATGGTTTGGCTGAGTGTCCTGTGATCAAAGTGGCGACCCGAAACGACTTGGCCCGTCGTTGGCACGATTTGATGGACATCAACGCCGGTCAAATTGCCAGCGGCGAGGCCGATATCGCCACCGTGGGCTGGGCCTTGTTCCACGAAATACTGGCCACCGCCAGCGGTAAAAAAACCTGGGCAGAACGGTGGGGCTTGAACAACGATTTGGTGCTCTTCAACCCCGCCCCCATCACCTGATGCAACGTTTAGATCCGGCTCGTTTTGAAGGCCAGTCGCAAGGCCAAGCGGTGGGCTTGTACACCTTGACTCACGCCTCGGGCATGTCGGTGTCGGTCTGCAACTGGGGAGCCAAAGTGTTGCAATGGCGGGTGCCCGACGCTCAAGGCGATTTCATCGATGTCTGCTTGGGTTACGACGATATGGAGCACCTGCGCATGGGCGCACAGTCCATGGGCGCCTTTATCGGCCGTTATGCAGGGCGCATTGCCCATGCGGCCTA